>JADLBI010000022.1 GCA_020847775.1 Opitutaceae bacterium | reverse complement strand
GCCACGCACAGCTCCTTGGGCGCGCGCCAAGGATGGTGGCGATGCAGGAATTGGTGCGAGAGTGTGTAGAGCAGCACGGGGGCCAGCAGTAAAAACCCGGACCGGATTTCCGGTGTGGCCAGGCGCGTGAGCGCCAAGCCGAGCCCCGCGACCAGCACGGCCACCCAAAGGCTGAAGAGCGGCCAGCGGTGGCGTTGATAAAAGTAGTGCCGCTGCGTTTTGACCTGGCCGGGCGCCAAGCGCCAGCCTTCGAGCCAACGATCCGCAGCATAGATGATCCAGACCGCGGCGAAGAGAATCGCGTGATGGTGCGCGCCGAGCTCCACCCGCGCGGCGCGGGCAAACATCCATTGCCAAGCCACCGCGACAGACGGCGCGTCGCAGGAGAGGATGGTGGGCCACTGCCACCAGTAAGGTTTGCCCGGTTGAAAGACGTGCACTCCGGCGAGCAAGGTGGTTTTGGGCCGCGCTGGCAACGCGGGGCTCATGTTATTGACGCAGGGCCACGATGAAGTTGCGCCTGGCCGCGACCGCGGTTCAGGCTGAATGGAACCTTATGCGCCGATGGAGCCATGCCGCAATATTCTCTGGATTGTGACCACGCAATGGCGCGCCTCGGCCTGCGGTTACGCGGGCGATGCCAACGCGCGCACCCCGGCGCTGGACGCGCTGGCGGCGCGGAGCGTGAATTACGCGCAGGCGGTCACGCCGCATCCGTTCGGGCCGTTTGCCCGCGCGGCGTTACTGACGGGCCGGCCCTCGCCGCAAAACGGCGTGCGCGATTATTATGATCCGCTGCCGCTTGATGCGCGCACCATCGCGCACGACTTGCATGACGGCGGTTATCACACGGCGTTTTTCGGCAAATGGCATCTGGCGCCGCGTGATCGCACAGCCCCGCTGGTGGGCGAGCCACACGCGCGTATGATCGTGCCGTCGGAGCGGCGTGGCGGTTTCGATTTTTGGGAGGGTTTTGAAGGCGGGTTTCAACTGAACGATCCGTGGCTGCACGGCACGCGATTGCCGCAGCCGGAGCGGTTCGCCGGCTACCAGAGCGAGGTCGTCGCGGCGCGCGCGGCGAATCATCTGTGCGCGCGGGCGGCGCCGTGGTTTGGGGTGGTGAGTTTGGAGGCGCCGCATCCGCCTTACGCCGCGTTGGCCGACGGCGTGAGCGCGATCGCTCCGGCGCAAATCGAATTGGCGGGTAATGTGCCGCGCGGAGGCGCGGTCGAGGAACGAGCGCGCCGTGAGTTAGCGGGCTATTACGCGCATATCGCGGCGACAGACGCGGCGATCGGCCGCCTGATCGCGCGTTTGCCGGCGGAGACGGTGATCGTTTTCACCAGCGCGCACGGCGATATGCACGGGGCGCACGGGCTGTTTCGCAAAGGCTGGCCGCATGAGGAGAGCGTGCGCGTGCCGTTGCTGGTGCGACATCCGGATATGTCGCCTTCGCGATCGTCGGCGGCGGTGTCGCTGCTGGATTTGCCCGACATGACGCGGGGGTGGGCGGAGGGAAGAGCTTGGACCAAGGCGCCGGAGGTGGCGGAAATTTCCATGCCGGGCGTGGTGGCCCTGCCGGAGCAATGCGACCGGGTTTGGCGCGGAGCGCGGGCGCAGGATTGGAAATATGTGGCCGGGGCCGACGGCGCGCCGTGGCTGTGTTTTGACCTAGCCGAGGATCCGTTGGAGCAGCGCAACTTGGTCGGCACCGCGTTTGCGGCGCGATGCGCGCGGCTTCAGACCGAGGTGTAGTCGCGGCCGCCGCCTTCGGGCAGGAGCGGTGAAGTCGAGCCCGAGTCAAACAAGCGACGGATCACGGCGTCGATATCGTGTAGTTTGACCGGCTTGCTGATGTAATCGTCCATGCCGGCGGCGAGGCATTGTTCGCGGTCGCCCTGCATGGCGTTGGCGGTCAGCGCCACGATTCTCGGCTGACGGTCGGCGGGCAGCCGACGGCGGATTTGCCGACCAGCCTCGAAGCCGTCCATCTCCGGCATTTGAATATCCATGAACACGAGGTGGTAGTGCCGAGACTGGACGGCGGTGACGGCTTCGAGGCCGTTGCCGACGGCGTCGGCGCGGTAGCCGAGGCGTTCGAGGAAGCGCAGCGCGACCTTCTGGTTGACGGTGTTATCCTCGGCCAAGAGCACATCGAGCGGGATTTTTTCGGCGAGTGTGCGGTGGTCCAGTTTGCGCTGGCCGGAACGCAGTCCGGCTTCTTGGGGATTAAACAACTGCCGCACGGCGTGGACCAGCGCGGCGGTCTTCAGCGGCTTGTAGGTGGTGGCGATGTTGATTGCGTCAGGCAAATCCGTCGGCGCGGTTTGGCCAAAGGGCAGCACGAGCAGACGCGGCGCGGCAATCTCAGGCCACTGCACCAGCGGAGAATCGTCGCCGGTCTCGTCCACGTTGATAACGAAGAGCGACACGGGGGTGCGGAGGGAGGCGAGTATCGCGACGGTCTCGCCCAAATCGTGGGCGATGCGGCAGGGTGCCTGCCAGCGGTCGAAGAACGCTTGCCAGCGCGCGGCGGTGACGGGATGCGGTTCGACACACAGCACGGTGCCCGCGAGTAATTCGGCCGGCGCGGCCGGCAGGGAGTGATCCGCCGGCAACTCGGCGATTTGCGCGCGGATGGAAAAGGTGAAGACGGAGCCCGCGCCGGGCGTGCTTTCGACACGGATGTCTCCACCCATGAGCGCGCAGAGGCGTTGGGCGATGGCCAAGCCGAGACCGGTGCCACCGTATTTGCGCGTGGTGGACGAATCGACTTGGGAGAAGGCCTTGAACAAGCGGTCGAGGCGGTCGGGAGGAATACCGATGCCGGTGTCGCGCACGGCGAATTCGATGAGCCGGCCTTGCTCGGTGGCCTCGCCGTTGGTCCGAACAACGACCGCGATGCTGCCGCTGGGCGTGAATTTGACGGCGTTGTTGACGAGGTTGACGACGATCTGGCGGAGACGCGTGACGTCGCTGACGATCCAGGGCGGGACGTCGGGCCCGATGTGGAAGGTGAGCTCGAGTTTTTTGGCGGAGGCCTGCATCGCGAACAGGTCGAACGCCTCCTCCAAGCACAACCCGAGGTCGAAGGGGAGGTGCTCGAGCTCGAGCTTGCCGGATTCGATTTTGGAAAAGTCGAGGATGTCGTTGATGATGGTGAGGAGCGCTTCGCCGGAGGTGCGGATGGTGTTGACGAAGTCGCGTTGTTCGCCGGTCAGCGTGGTTTCCATCAGCAGGCTGGTCATGCCGATCACGCCGTTCATGGGTGTGCGGATCTCGTGCGACATGGAGGCGAGGAATTCGCTCTTGGCCCTGGAGGTGGCGTCGGCCTCGGTCTTGGCGCGGCGCAGCTGATCCTCCGTGGCCACCCGCGTCGTGATGTCGTTCAGGATGAGGATGAAGTTCACGAGCTTTCCGTGCTCGTTGTGAACAGGCTGGGATTCGAGGTGCAGGTGGTATTTGCGGCCGGACTTGGAGTAGTTGACCAGATCGGTCGTCAGGCCTTGGCCGTTGGTGGTGGCGGCGCGGATTTGCGCGACGGTGCGGGGATTGGTTTCGGGGCCGGCAAGCAAAGTGGCGAGGTTGCGGCCCGCGACTTCGTCGAGGGTATATTCCATCACGCGGACGAAACTCTCGTTGGTCCACTCGATGGCGCCGTCCGGCGAGCAAATCACCACCGGGTTGTCGGTTTTGGCGGCGACGAGGGACAGTTTGCGGGTTTCGGTTTGGCTTTGGCGCAAAGCGCTTTCGGCCTCGCGGCGCGCGCTGATGTCCTGCACGGTGCCGATGATGCGCGTCGGGCCGTCGGAGAGCATGCCCACGCTGCGGGCGCGGACAGAAACCCAGTGCCATTGGCCAGTCTGAGCGCGCACGCGGTATTCGGGCTCGATGAACTCCACTTGACCCGCGAGTTGTTGATCCCGGAGTTTGATAAAGCTCGGCAGGTCGTCTGGGTGGATCAGCGATTGCCATGCCTCGGCGGAGGCGGGCATGCGACCGGGGTCATAGCCCAGCATGACCCAGAGGCCGGGGCTGTATTCGACCCGTTGCCCGCCGATGTGCCATTCGAAGATACCGATCTGGGTGGAATCGAGGGCGAGGCGCAGGCGCTCATCCGAGGTCTTTAAGCGCTCTTCGACGCGGCGGCGTTCCTCGTTTTCGGCCAAGAGTCGGCGATTGGACGACTCGGCATCATGTTGTCCGGTGCGCGCGCGCCGGGCGAGGTGCACGCTTATGCCGATAAGTATGGTGATGCCGATGCCGAAGATGAGCGCCAGTTCAGGCAAGTAGCGTCGATCGCGGGCTAGCGCATCGGCCGAAGGGGTGAGATAAAGGCGGATGCGACGGTCGGCTATGGTGTAGGCCCGGTCGAGGGTCAGCGAGGTCGTGCGAAGGCTGGAGTCCAGCTGGTTGGAGTTAAACACGACATGGTTGTTGATCTGAATAGCGGCGTCATAATTCCCCTCCAGCTTGACCCGATCGGCGATCAGGGAGCGGAAGAAACGGGCGTAAATAAAATCGGCGGCGACAAATCCGAAGAGTTTTCCCTGAGTGATAACAGGGGCGTAGATGACAAACCCATCGCCCTTGGCGTCGATATTTGTCGATGCCGAGATGACGGCCGCGAAGGCGTTTGGGTTCAGTTGATTGGCGTGGGCGATTTGCTGCAGGGCGGCCAAGCGTTCGGGCACACCGGCGTGATCGAGCGTAAAAGAGTCATGCGGCGAATATTGCGGTGACCGCGGGGTGGGAGGCCCTTGGCCGGGTGTGGTGTTGGCGTTGCTCTTCCCGGAAAAAGACCAAGTGACGCGGAATTCAGGACTGACGAAGGCGATCGAGACGCATCCGTTGGCTTGGGCCATGGTCATCAAGGTGGCGGCGTCGGCCTCCCAAATGACGGGATTGACCTTACCTGCGTCGCCCCAGCGGCGGGCGATTTTCTCTAGTTCGCTGACCTGATGTTCGAGCTCCGCGCCGATCTGCACGGCGAGCCCGTCCATGGCGGTTTGGGTGCGCGCGCTCAGGTAGGCTTGCTCGCGCTCACGGAGCCCGATCCAAAGCACGAAGGTCAGGGTCAGGCAGAGCACAATGGCGGGAATGGCCGTCCATGCGGGTGGTTTCTGCTCCTCCGCGAAGGCGTCGCGCCAAGCCAGGGTCAGTAGCACCGCGCCGAGCAAGATCATGCCAATCGCTGACACCGGCGAGGATACCAGCGCGGAGTCACCGCTGTAAATGGCGGGCAGACCGGCGATGCGGCCCAGTAGGGAGGAGACGCCGGCTGCGCATGCAAGCGAGGCCACTAATGCCTCAAGCAGCAGGCGGGTTTTGTTTTCCGTCCCTTGGCCACGCCAGCAGAGCAGGCCGCTGATCACGGCTAGCAGGAATGCGGAGGAGATTGCCATCCGTCCAGGGTTGGGCTCGAGGAAAGAGAGGTGGTCCTTGGCCAGTAGTTCGTCGAGGTGCCAGTTGGCTCCGAACAAGGATTGCAGCCCGGTCAAGGCGCACAGGACCAGCGGGACCAAGGCCAGCCAGCGGGCGGGTTTGATTTTGCGCTCAAGGCCGAGGAGCACCAAGCCGATGAGGGCTAAGGCCAGTGCGCTGTTGAACTTGATGGCCGGCATCCCAGCCACAGGTTGCAGCAAGGCACCACTTTGCAGCCACCAGCCCAGCATCGAGCCGCCGCCCAGCAGCACCAGGGCGGCGGAGAGCAAGGTCGCGAGCCGGTCAGGCCATTGCGCTTGGGGCAAGGTGCGGATGATATCCATTAAGGCGTTTACCCTAACATGCGGCCGCCTCAGGCCGGAGCAATGCGTTTTTCCCGAGGCGCGGCTCAGGGGTTGGCTTCGGCGGGCGCGGGCGTGACCGGAGCGGGTTCGGTCGAGGTGGCGGCGGCCTCCCCGAGGCTGCGCAAAAGATTCGTCGGGCCGATGACAAAGGCCCACTTGGGCTTGGCGAGTTCGCCAGTCAGTTTCACTTCCAGCACATTGGACAATGGGGTGAGCACCGCGCCCACGACGGTTTTCAGAAAAAACTCGCTCTCCTGAAATGGATAGACGCGCGCGTTGAAATCCAGTTCGCCCTGCGCCAGGCTGTAGGAACCGCGGGCATTGATGGCGGAGTTGGAACCGGTGAGGCTGACTTCGGGAAACACCACTTTGTCACGCTCCACCGTGAAGTTCGTGCTCAGGTGGTTGAAGCGCAGCGAAGTGAAGCGCAGCAACTCGGACAGCAATCCGAGCAACTTGATCTCGCCCAAGCCGCGGCCGCTCAACTCGGCATTGCCCGAACCGGTGT
>JADLBI010000021.1 GCA_020847775.1 Opitutaceae bacterium | reverse complement strand
TAAATCGCGCCGGCGAAGGCGAGCATCGGACCGAAGGGCACGTGTGCGCCGAAGCCGAGTCGGGTGGGCTCACCCTCGGGCGTCTCGGCCGGTAGGGCGGCAGCCGCGGGCCGTCCGGCGAGTTTCTGCCAGAGCAGCGCCAACACCAGCCATACCGTGCCGATGATTGCGCCACCGAAAAGGGCAACTACCGCGCCTTGCCAGCCGCAGAACGCGCCGATCATGCCCACAAATTTCACGTCGCCGAAACCCATCGCCTCCTTTTTCAAAATCAACTCGGCCACGAGCCCGATCCACAGCACGAGGGCCGAACCGATGAACAACCCCTGCGTGGCGGCGATCAGTGCGCGCAGGCTGTCCACAATGAAGAGTCCACCGTCGTGTCCGTGCAAAGAAGGTATGAGCGCGGAAAGCAGCACGCCGATGATTGCGCCGCCGATAGAGATGCCGTCGGGGATGATCAGGTGGTCGAGATCGATGAAAGTGGCTCCGATGAGCAGACTAATAAACACCATGCCAGCCACAGCCCTGCCGGGCGTGAACAGCAGCCAGCAAGCGAGGAACAATAGCGCGGTGAGCAGCTCCACGAACGCGTAACGAAACGCATACGGCCGGCCACAACAGCGCGCCCGGCCGCGCAGGATGAACCAGCTCAGCACCGGGATGTTGTCATGCCACGCGATCGGCGCGCCGCAGGCGCAGTGCGAGCGAGGCGTGACCACGGATTGCCCGGCTGGCACGCGATAAATCACCACGTTGAGAAAACTGCCGACACACGCGCCAACCACACACGCGGCCAGTGGGAAAAACCAGGGCAGCTCGGCGTTGATGACGGCGTAGTCAAACATGGCTCAATTGTTGGCCGCCAACGCCCCGGCCATCAAGGGCGCGGTTTGCGCCGCCGGCACCCCGCTCCAGATTTCGAGCGCCTTCGCGCCTTGGTGCACGAGCATCGCCAGACCGTTGGCTTGCGGCAGACCGAGGTCGCGCGCGGCGCGCAGCAGCGGGGTGAGCGGCGGATTGTAAATCATGTCATAAACGCCGGCGGGCCGGGGCAGACGCGCCAAATCAACCGGCGCGGGATCATCCGCGCGCAGTCCGGCGGAAGTGGCGTTGATGACGAGCGCCTCTTCCGGCAGGTCGGCGGGTGGCGCATCGGGCGCGAAGCCGCGCAGCGGGATGCCGTGCGCGGCGGGCCGCAGCGCGTCGAGCAGCGCGGCGAGATTGGCGGCGGTGCGATTGGCGATCCACAACGCCGCGCAGCCGCGTTGCAGGCACTCGACGGCCGCGCCGCGCGCCGCGCCGCCCGCGCCGAGGAGCACGACATGGCGGTCCGCCAGCTCGAGCCCGAGCGTTTCCCGCACGGCGGCGGCGAGCCCGTATCCGTCGGTGTTGAAACCGTGCCAGCCCGCGGTGGTGCGACGCAGGGTGTTGACCGCGCCGACGAGCCGGGCGGCTGGGTCGATCTCCACGACTTCGCGCACCGCGAGGATTTTGTGCGGCACCGTGAGGTTGAGCCCGTGGAAGCCGCACCCATGCAACCGGCGCAGGACCTGCGGCAGCTCATCCGGCGGCACGTCGAAACGAAAATAACCCCAGTCGGTGAAGCGCGGATCATCCTGGGCGAGCCCGGTCAGCGCGGTGTTGTGCATGAGCGGGCTGAGCGAGTGCTTGATCGGGTGGCCGAGCACGGCGAGCGCGGTGCCGCGAAAGGGCCAATGCTTCAGATCGGCGAACGTGAGGACGGGGGAATTGGCGGGGTCGTTTTTCAGCGCGCCGATTGAGACCGCGCGGCGCGGCGGGTGCAAAATCGAAAATCGTGCCAGGCGCGAAGATCGCGGCATAAGGCTGGGACTGCCGGGCTCACGTCGAGTGCCGTTCGTAGGCGGACTCAAATTCCTCGACGAACCCGGCGAAGAGCCGCGCGCGCGCGGCGTCTCCGGCCTTGTGGTAATGGTTGACGAGGTTGCGGCAGCAGCGGCACAGCACCTCGCGCACCGGGGTGGGCGCGAGGTCGCTGAGTTGCGGTTCGAGGTGGTTGGCGTGCATGAGTTCGAGCACGTCCGGCGCGTCGCGAAACAGGCCGCGCTCGAATGCATCGATAAAAAACACGGTGTCGTCCTGAAAGCAGCCCACGAGAAAATGGCCGGGCACGCCGACGGGTTCGAGCTCGAGGCCGATGCGTTCAGCGACAAACAGGTAGAGTAGGCTGAGCGAAACCGGGATACCCCGGCGTCGTTCCAGCACGCGGTCAATCAGGCTGTTTAGGGGATCGGTGTAGTGCTCACGATTGCCGTGGAAGCCCCACTCGTGGAAGAGCACGCGGTTGAGCACACGGCATTTTTCGCGGGCGTCGGTCGGCTCGGTCACGAGTTCGCGACAGCGCGCCGCGATCTGGTCCAGCGTCGCGCGGCACGCGCCGACGTTGAGATAGGGGTTGACGGTGCGGGCGAGCAGCAGCGCGCCGGACTCAAGTTCGTAATTGAGCGAGCGGATGAACGCGCTGAACTCCGCCACCGGGTTGGCCGAATGCAATTGATTGAGGAACCACTGGGCGTGGCGCGAGAGTAGCCGGTTGTGGGCGTTGGCCATCTCGCGCAGGAAGACGTGGGCGGGTTCGCCGAGCTCGGAAAAATAGGCCAGCAAGGCCTGACGCACCGCGGGGCTCGGGTCGTCCAGGAGCCGCAGGAGGGAGTCGCGACGAGCTGGATTAACGGTTTCCGTTACCACGCAGTGAGCCGAGCCGCGTTCGATCAGAGAGGCAACCCGGAAAGATTAAGCGCGGCAGCAATATTACCGGAGTAGCGGCGCGGCAAGCGACGCATTATCCGAGGATGCCCCGAAGGTCAAAGTAATCGATTAGCCGTAGAAATTCAGTGGAGAACCGCGAATGCGCACGAATGCACGCGAATCCGAGAGACAACCGAGGCATGGCGAGAGGATTAAATTCGGTCACCCCTTGGTGATCACCTTTGCGAAGCTCTTCGGGCGCAATTTTCATTCGTGTCCATTCGTGGTTGGAAAGAATAGTTCCGGATTAGGTTGCTTCGCACCGGTGGGTGGAAGCGCGGTCTGGCGAAACTTATGCCGATCGCGCCCCGAAGAGCGCGGTGCCGACGCGCACCATGGTGCTACCCGCGGCGATAGCGGCGTCCATGTCGCCGCTCATGCCCATAGACAACTCGCGCAACGGTGCGCCGAATCGCGCCGCGAGGTCGTCGCGGATGGCGCGAAGATTTTCGAAGGTGCGGCGGGCGGTGTCGGGATCGTCGCTGAGCGGGGCGATGGTCATCAGGCCGTCCACCCGCAGCGAGGGCAGGCCGAGCGCGGTTTCGAGCAGCGCGGCGGCGTCGGCGGGCTCGGCCCCAAATTTCGCGGGGTCGCGGCCGGCGTTGATTTGCAAGAGCACGGGCAGGATTTTGCCGAGGTCGGCCGCGGCGCGGTCGAGGTGCCGGAGCAGTTTGACGCTGTCCACGCTTTGCACGCGGTCGAAGGTTTCTGCGGCCAAACGGGCCTTGTTTGATTGCAGGTGGCCGATCAATTCCCACGCGATGACGACCGGGCAGGCCGCGCGCTTGGTGGCGGCTTCCTGCACCCGGTTTTCGCCGACAGCGCGCAGGCCGTGGCGCGCGGCGTATTCGGCGGCGGCGGCCGGATGTGTCTTGGTGACGGCGAGCAATTCCACGCCCGCGGGGTCGCGACCGACCCGGGTGCAGGCGGCGGCGATGCGGGCCCTTGCGGCGTCGGCGCGGCGGCAAAATTCGGCGTAGTCGGGTAGGGCCATTGCGAATGCTTATGAGGTTGCTTGGGAATTAGGATTGTTTATGTTCGCGCGCAAATCGAGCGGCCATGCAAATCGAAAACTTCAAAATCTTCGCGGATCTCGTCGAGACGAAGAGCTTTTCCAAATCCGCCAAACTGAACGGCATCACGCAGTCGGCGGTCAGCCAACAGGCGCGCGCGATGGAGCGGCATTTCAAGACACTGTTGATTGATCGTAGCCAGAAGCAGTTTCAGCTCACGCGGGAGGGCATGCAGGTTTACGAGTCCGCCAAGGATATTTTGCACAACTACGACAAGCTGCTGAGCGAGCTGCAGGAGCTGAAGAAGGTTATCAGCGGCACCATCCGCATCGCGACGATTTACTCGATCGGGCTGCACGAGCTGCCGCCCTACATCAAAAAATTCCTGCACGACTACCCATCGGTCAATGTGCGGGTGGAATACCGCCGCTCGAACCTGGTTTACGAGGACATCTTGCACAACTCGGTGGACTTCGGTCTCGTGGCGTTCCCAGTCAAGACGCGGCAGATCGAGATTTTGCCGTTCCGCGCCGACCGGCTCGTGCTCATCACGCATCCGAACCACCCGCTCGCGCGCAAGAGCGAGATCGATCTGAAGGACCTGCCGGGACAACGGTTCATCGGCTTCGATCCCGATATTCCCACGCGCAAGGCGGTGGACACGATTTTCCGTGACAACAAGTTCGAGCTCGAGCCCGTCATGGAGTTTGACAACATCGAGACGGTGAAGCGCGCGGTCGAGATCGACCACGGCATCGCCATCGTGCCCTCCGCCACCGTGCAACAGGAGATGCAGCAAGGCTCGCTCGTCGCCGTGCCCTTCAAGAGCAAGGAATTCACGCGGCCGCTCGCCATTCTCCATCGCAAAGGCCGCGTGCTCACGCCGGCCATGCGCAAATTTATCGAGACTCTCGCGCTCGATCTCTCCTGAGCGCGGCGAAACCGTCCCGCCGGTTGCGAATGTTGAGGAACCAGCCTTGGTTGGCCGCGTCCGTGCCCTAAAATTTTATGAAAACCAACCGCTTCCTTTCCTCTCTCACCGCACTCGCTTTGCTGGGTTTCGCAGCCTGTCAGCCCCGCGAAGCTGCCGCCGAAAATACCGCCAGCGAAAGCTCCTCGAGCGGAGCGGTCGCTACGGCCAGCCTGCCGGTCATCCAGCCCGCGCCGGATTGGACGCTGCCCGATCTCGACGGTCGGCCCGTCAACTCCGCGCAGTTCGCGGGCAAGGTGGTGGTGGTGGATTTTTGGGCGACCTGGTGCCCGCCCTGCCGCGAGGAAATCCCCGGCTACATCGCGCTGCAGGAGAAATACGGCAAGGACGGGCTGGTGATCATCGGTGTTTCGCTCGACCGCGGCGGTCCGGCCAAGGTGCGCGATTTCGCGAAAAAATTTGGCATCAACTATCCGCTCGTGATGGGCGACAGCGAGGCGATCGCGGGCTTCGGCGACATCAGCGCCATCCCCACGACGTTCCTGATAGACCGCGAGGGCAACATCCGCGACCGCAAGGTCGGCGCGTTGGCCACGGCCGAATACGAGAAACGCATCCTCGCGCTGCTGAAGTGAGCGGCGCGCGCGGTTTTTTCACCCGAGCGACATTCCGTATGTCACGCTCCAGCAAGGCGCGCACGTAATCGCGATGCCACGCGCCCGCTTCACACTGCGAGCTGTCTAGCGACGGAGCGGAAGCTGGCCAGGCCGGCCTCGATATTCTCGATGATTTCCTCCGCGAGATCGGCGGGCTCGGGGAGGTTGTCGAGGTCGGCGAGGCTGTCGTCTTTCAGCCAGAAAAGATCGAGGCTGGTCTTGTCGCGGGCGACGAGTTCAGCGTGGGTGAACTTCCGCCAGCGACCTTCCGGATTCTTTTCCGCGTGCCAGGTCGGCTTCCGCTTGTGGCGGTTCTGCGGGTTGTAGCAGGCGATGAAATCGGCGAGGTCCTCGAAGCGCAGCGGCTTCCGTTTCAGGGTGTGGTGGATGTTGGTCCGGTAGTCGTAATACCAGACTTCCTTGGTCGCGGTGTCCTTGCTCGCGGGGCGGTTGTCGAAGAAGAGCACGTTGGCCTTCACGCCGTTGGCGTAGAAGATGCCCGTCGGCAGACGCAGGATCGTGTGCAGCTCCGTCGTCTCCATGAGCCGCTTGCGCACGGTCTCGCCCGCGCCGCCTTCGAAGAGCACGTTGTCGGGCAACACCACGGCGGCGCGGCCGGTGGTCTTGAGCAGCGAGCGGATGTGCTGGAGGAAGTTGAGCTGTTTGTTGCTCGTCGTGGCCCAGAAATCCTGCCGGTTGTAGACGAGGTCCTCCTTCTCCTGCTCGCCCTCCTCATTGGTGAACGTCATCGAGCTCTTCTTGCCGAAGGGCGGGTTGGCGAGCACGTAGTCCACCGTCTGTGGCGGCTGGGCGATGAGTGCGTCGGTCGAGGCGATGAGGCTGTTGCCCTCGATTTCGCCGATGCCGTGAAGGAAGAGGTTCATCAGGCACAGGCGGCGCGTGCCGGCGACGATCTCGTTGCCGTGGAAGGTTTCGTTCTTGAGGAAACGCTTCTGCGCCGGCGTGAGCGTGCCAGGTTTCACGAGGTGGTCGTAGGCGGCGAGGAAGAACCCGCCGGTGCCACAGGCTGGATCGGCGATGGTCTTGCCGGGTTCAGGGGCGACGCAGGCGACCATGGCCTTGATTAGGGCGCGGGGCGTGAAGTATTGGCCGGCGCCGGACTTGGTGTCCTCGGCGTTCTTTTCGAGGATGCCCTCGTAGATGTCGCCCTTGGTATCGGCGTCGAGCGTCGTCCAAGTAACATCATCCACCATCTCGATCAGGCGGGCCAGCTTGGCCGGATCCTGGATCTTGTTCTGCGCCTTGGTGAAGATCTGGCCGAGCATGCCTTTCTCCGTGCCGAGCGCGCGTAGCGCCTCGACATAGTGGTCCTCCAGTTCCTTGCCTTTGAGCGGACGCATGACGCGCCAGGAATAGCGTGGTGGCACGCCGACCTTCCGGCTGTAGGGCGGTTTCGAGTATTCGTCCGCCATCTTGAGGAAGATGAGGTAGGTGAGCTGCTCGAGGTAGTCGCCGTAGCCCACGCCGTCGTCGCGCAGCGTGTGGCAGAAGGACCAGACCTTGGAGATGATGCTGTCGGTGGTCATGGGGTCCGGTGTCACTCTGTCTTCCAATCTTCGCCCGGCATGATGCGTTTCATGAACTCGTCGAACAACGGAACGGTGAAAGCGGTGTCTCCGTGACTGGGGCTCCAGATCATGCCTTTGCCAATCAGCTGTTCGCGCAGCGGCCCGACGAGGGCGCTGCTGCCCCGTTTCATGCGCTTGGCGATGTCGCCGGAGCGATGCGGACCGGGACCGATGTCGGCCATGGCCCGCAGATAACGTTTCTCCTGTGGCGTGAGGCGGTCAAAGCGCACCCTGAAGAAGCTTTCGTCCAAAGCGGCCAAAGCGGACACAGAGGCGCGTTTGACATCGTCCAGTGTGATGGGCGAAGCGGAAGCGGCGTCCCAAGTGTGTTTGCCCCACTCTTGGAGGAAGTAGGGATAACCCTGCGTCTCCGTGAGGATGCGCTTGAGCGCTGGCTCGGTGAAGGTCACCTGCTGGCTGGCAGCTGGTTTGACCAGAGCTTGGCTCGCCGCTTCGGGCGGCAAGGCGCCGATGTCGGGGAAGTCAAAGAGGCGCTCGGCGTAGGACTTGGCGGCGCCCATACGGCCGCGTAGCTGGGGCAGACCCGCGCCGACGAGCACGACTGGTTGGCGGCGTTGGGCCGTCCGGTGCAGGGCGGTGATGAGCGCGGCCAGTTCGGCCTCCTCAACGTATTGCAGCTCGTCGATGAACAGGGCGAGGGCCGTGTCCGCGGCCGAGGCGGCCTGGCCGGCGGCTTCCAGCAGGTCCTGGAGATCGTTCTCCAGATCGCCGTTGTCGGCCAATCCGGGCTCCGGGTCGAAATCGAGGCCAACTTCGATGTCCTCATATTTTACCTTCAGCGATTTGGCAAAACCGGCCAGGCCACGCAGGGCGCGGCGGGCCAGATCGCGGGCTTTCTCCTGTCGTGACAGACGGAGGAGCGCGAGACGGAGCTGGGGTGCCAGTAGGGCGGGAAGGGAGCGCAGCTCAGGCGCCTCCACCCGCAGGGTATGGATGCCGCGGGCCTCCGCCTGCTCCCGGATATGGTCGAGGAGCACGGTCTTGCCGACACCGCGCAGACCGACCAGCAGGAGGCTCTTGCTCGGCTTGCGCTGCCTGATGCGCTCCAAGGCGACCCGGGCGGTTTCCACCAGGGCGTCTCGTCCGGCCAGCTCCGGCGGGGGCGTGCCCGCGCCCGGCGCGTAAGGGTTGTCCACGGGGTTCATCGGAAATAAAGCAAATCTACCTATTTTATCCTGGCAAGGTAAATTCACTAAACTTGGTCAATCTTCCGTCGACCCAATCGCGCCGGAGAAGGCGCGGCCTCCCGCTCGGCCCGGAGCCGGGCGAGGAGGGTGGAGGCGGGTTCGTCGGTGGGGTCCTGGGGGACGAGGCGGCCGGTGAAGGCTTTTTGGAGGATCGCCTGCCGCAGGGCCTCGCTCTGCCGCAACGCCCCGTC
>JADLBI010000020.1 GCA_020847775.1 Opitutaceae bacterium | reverse complement strand
CCGCCGTCCCGTCCGCCGCGCCGCGAGGGTGGGCGTGGTCCCCGCCGCGACAGCCGTCCGCGCGAAAAGACCGCGGCCGAAGAGGCTGGCCTGATCGAAAAGATCGTCTTCATCAACCGTTGCGCCAAGGTCGTCAAAGGCGGCCGCCGCTTCAGCTTCTCCGCTTTGTCCGTCGTGGGCGACGGCAAGGGCAAAATCGGCATCGGCTACGGCAAGGCCAACGAAGTGCCCGACGCCATCCGCAAGAGCACCGCACACGCGGGCAAGCACATGGTCAGCGTCAAGATCAACGGCGACACCATCCCGCACGAGGTCGTCGGTGAATACGACGGCGGTCGCGTGCTGCTGCGTCCCGCCGTGACCGGCACCGGCCTGATCGCCGGTGGCGGCGTGCGCGCGGTGCTGGAAGCCGCTGGCGTCAAAAACGTTCTCACCAAATCGCTTGGCTCCAAGAACCACATCGCCGTGGTGCACGCCACGTTGAACGGCCTGCGCCAATTGCGCATGTCGGTCGATTATCGCGAGGCGCTCAAGAGCTGATTCGACTAGATTCCGAGTCCCGTCTGGCCGAAGCCGGACGGGGCGACCCAACCACAGGACCATTATGAAACTCCACGAACTTAAAAACGTCGCCGGTGCCGTGCACCGCAAGAAGCGCGTCGGCTGCGGTGAAGGCGGCGGCCACGGCAAGACCTCCGGACGCGGTGGTAAAGGCCAGACCGCTCGCTCTGGTGGTAGCATCCGCCCCGGATTTGAGGGCGGCCAGATGCCCCTCTACCGCAAGCTGCCGCACCGCGGCTTCAACAGCGCCAATTTCCGCACCGAAACAGCCATCGTGAATCTCGGCGATCTCGCCGCGCTCGACGCCGCCATCACCGAGGTCAACGCCTCCGTGTTGGCCGACCACGGACTAATCCGCCGGGGCGAAACGCAGGTCAAGATTTTGGGCAACGGCGAAATTTCCCGCGCGCTCAAGGTCACCGCGGCCAAGTTTTCCACTTCAGCCAAGGCCAAACTCGAACAAGCCGGCGGTCAGGCCATCACGGCCTAAAGCCGGGTTTGTGATTTGGGTATTCGGTTCGACAATTAAGCGATCGCAACCGGCGTAATCCAAAAATCGAAAATCCATAATCGAAATTCATTCATGTTCTCCGCCTTCACGAATTCGCTGAAGATTCCCGAGCTGCGGTCGCGCATTCTCTACACCCTGTCGCTGCTATTCGTGGCGCGGGTGGCCGCGCACATCCCGTTGCCGGGCATCGATCCCCATCCTCTACAGCAATTCTTTGCCGACCAGACCGCGGGTGGCGGCGGCGCGTTGGTAGGGCTCTATAACATGTTTACCGGCGGCGCGCTCATCAAGGGTGCCATCGCCGCGCTGGGCATCATGCCCTACATCAGCGCTTCAATCATTTTCCAGTTGATGACCGCGGTCGTGCCGTTCCTCAGCCGCCTTCAGCAGGAAGGTGATGTCGGCCGCCAGAAAATCACCCAATACACGCGCTATGCCACGGTTCTCATCTGTATCGTGCAGGGCGCGTTGTTGATTCTCGCGTTGGAAAATCCCGGTCGGCTATTCCCGGGATACGACCTGAATGTTTACGGCCCCATCGTCATGGTGGGGAAGGTCGGCTTCCTCATCACGTCGGTCATCTACATGACTGCCGGCACCATGTTGCTGATGTGGCTGGGCGAGCAAATCACCCAACGAGGCATCGGCAACGGTGTCTCGTTGCTCATCACCATCGGCATCTTGGCGGACATCCCGGCGGCGGCTTCGGCGACCTATCAGCTCTTTTTCGCCCCGATCGGTGTGGCCCGGCTCGGCCTGCCGCAAGGCATCGCCATGGTGGTGCTGTTCTTCGTCGTGACCATGGGCATCGTCATGGTCGTGCAGGGCGAGCGGAAGATCCCCGTGCAATACGCCAAGCGCGTAGTCGGCAACAAGGTCATGGGTGGGCAAAGTTCGTTCTTACCGATGAAGGTCAATTACTCGGGCGTTATGCCCGTGATCTTCGCGAGCGCGATTCTGCTGTTCCCGCAGCAAATTTTCTCCCAAGTCGGTGCCGCGTTTAACATCAAGTTTCTCGTGGAGTTCTCGCAGAATCTGCTACGTGGCCACTGGACCTATTACGCGATTTACGGCGGGCTGATCCTATGTTTCAGCTACTTCTGGGTCTCGGTCATGTTCAAGCCGATCCAGATCGCCGATGATCTGAAGAAGTATGGCGGCTACATTCCCGGTGTGCGTCCCGGTGAACCCACTGCCAAATTCCTCGATTTCATCATGACGCGTCTGACCTTGGCCGGCGCGCTCTTCCTCACTGTCATCGCGGTGTTTCCCGATTTCCTGCTGTTTGAGCTCAATGTCCCGCAACGCATCGCCATCTTCTTTGGTGGCACCGGCATGTTGATCACCGTGGGCGTCATTCTCGATACCATGCGTCAGGTGGAGACCTACCTGCTGCAGCGCCACTACGACGGCTTCCTCAAGAAGGGCCGTGTGCGTTCCCGCAGCAACACCCGTCAGGGCATGTCCAGCGAGGCGCTCAGCCAAGAGGCCGTCATGAAAATTGTCATCCCCATGTCGGTTATCTTCCTGATCGGCATCGTCGCGTGGGCCATTCAGGCTTTTGCGCTTTAGTTCTTTACTCCGGTCGCGATGATGCCCAGCTTCGGCCCTCCCTCGGGTTGCGGCCTCACCGCCCAAACCAAGTTGGTATGCCTGGGATCGGTAGACTCAAACCTGCCGTCTTGGGTCTGTTCTTTGAATCTTGAGCACGTCTCTCTCGCCGGACTGATCCGGCCGGAGATTTCGCGCGGCCCCGTCAAACGGGCTGACCAAACGCTGACCCTGCTTCGCCGCTGGTTCTTCGCGCGCAAACCTGATGCGGGTTTTGTCCTCACGGGCTTCCCGGCTACGCTGCTCCAAGCATTGGTGCTTGATGAATGGCTCGACGCTCGAGCGGAAACGCTCGATGCCGTCTTGGTCGGCGATTACGCCGAACCCGCCCTTCTCAATCACTATCGCACGCTCGGCCTTCTGCACGAAGTGCCTGAACGCTCCGTCGCATGAGCATGGTTAAGACACCAAGCCAGATTGTGCGGATGCGAGAAGCGTGTGCCGTGGCCGCCCGGGTTCTTCAACAAGTGAAGGAGCTCGTCCGGCCCGGCGTTACGACCCAAGACTTGGATGAAGCCGGCCGCGATTTCATGGCCGCACTCGGTGCGCGGAGTGCGGATTACGGTTATCAAATCGGTTCGCGCCGCTATCCGGCGCACACCTGCATTTCGGTGAACGAGGAGGTGGTGCACGGCGTGCCTTCCTTCCGGCGCATCCTGCGTGATGGCGACATCGTGTCACTTGATGTTACCGTGACCTATAACGGCTTCATCGGCGACAACGCCCTGACCATGCCGGTTGGGTCCATCAGCCCACGTTTGGAAAAACTGGTGAGCGTCACCGCTGCAGCCTTAGACCTAGGCATCAAACAAGCCCGGGTCGGTAACCGCATCGGCGACATTTCCCACGCGATCCAATCGCACGTCGAATCCCACGGCTACAGTGTCGTGCGCGATCTGATTGGCCACGGGGTAGGGGAGCAAATGCACGAACCGCCCGAAGTGCCAAACTTCGGTCGCCGCGGCTCCGGCCCTCTTATCAAAGCCGGCATGACCCTCGCGATTGAGCCCATGGTCAACCTCGGCGGTAGTCGCACCAAGACGCTCTCTGATGGCTGGACCGTGGTTACCGCCGACCGGTCGCCATCCGCCCATTTCGAGCACACGGTGCTCACGACCGACCAGGGCCCCGAAATTCTCACTCTGCCACCAACCTAATTCCTCAGCATTTTCACAATTCAACTCCCAACCTAAATCATCATGCCACGTCTACTCGGTGTAGAAATCCCTGCGAACAAGAAAGTCGCATACTCCCTCCGTTACATCAACGGGATCGGGCCCGCGCGCGCCGACATCATCGTCAAAGAGGCCAGCCTCAATGCCGACATGCGCGCCAACGACCTCAACGAGGAGCAACTCAGCAAAATCCTGAATGTCATCACCGAGCACAAATGGCTCGTGGAAGGCGACCTCCGCCGCGACATCGCGTCCAACCTGAAGCGCCTTCAGGCCATCAATTGCTACCGCGGCATCCGTCACCGCCGCGGCCTGCCCGTGCGCGGCCAGCGCACGAGCACCAACGCCCGCACCCGCAAGGGCGCGCGCAAGACCATCGGTGTGACGAAGACCGAAAAGTAAACCAATTCCCACCATGGCTGAAGAAAAGTCCGAACCCAAGACCGAGAAGGCTGCCGCCGCCCCGGCCAAAAAGCCTGCCAAAGGCGCCAAACCCTCCGCTGAATCCAGCAAGGCCGCCAATCCTGCGGTTGAAACCGCCGCCCCTGCGGCTGATACCAAGCCGGTTGAAACCATCGGTGGCGTGGCCAAGCAGCCTACCGCCGAGGATCTCCTCAAGGAAGAGCTGGGCACGACCAAGATTCGTCGCGCCAAAGGCTCGAAAAACATCACCTCAGGCATCGCCAACGTGCTGGCCTCCTTCAATAATACCATCGTTGCCATCACCGATCAGAAGGGCGCCGTCATCTCGTGGTCCAGCGCGGGTAAGTGCAATTTCCGCGGCTCCCGCAAATCTACGGCCTACGCCGCGCAGGTCGTTGCCCAGGACGCCGCCCGCAACGCCATGGCGCACGGTCTAAAAGACATCGTCATCCGCATTTCTGGCCCCGGCATGGGCCGCGACAGCGCCATCCGTGGTCTCCAGGCTATCGGTTTGGAAATCACCTCGATCGTTGACGTCACCCCGGTGCCGCACAACGGCTGCCGCCCGCGCAAACGCCGCCGCGTCTAATCACGCCCTCAACCTCTAAATAATCTCCTTCCATGGCTCGTTACACAGGACCAACCACCCGCCTCAGCCGCCGCTTCAACCAACACATCCTTGGTTCCGGCAAGGCCCTTGAGCGCCGCGCTTACCCGCCCGGCCAGCACGGCCCGCGCCTGCGCCGCAAGCTGTCTGAATACGCCGTCGGCCTCAATGAAAAGCAGAAGCTCCGATACATCTACGGCCTGCTTGAGCGCCAATTCCGCCGCCTTTTCGAAAAGGCCAAGCGCGAGCGCGGCGTCACCGGCGAACGCTTCCTCCAGCTGCTCGAAACCCGACTCGACAGCGTCGTCTATCTCCTCGGCCTTGCCAAGTCCCGCGCCGCCGCCCGCCAGTTTGTCAACCATGGCCATATCCGCGTGAACGGCCGCAAGGTTGACATCGCCAGCTACAGCGTGCTCGCCGGGGACGAAATCGAAGTCCGCAGCGCGCCCGCGTCCCGGCAGATGGCCACCCGCAACCTCGAGGAAAACCGTATCCGCACCGTGCCCGGCTGGCTGAGCATGGACTCCGAGGCCCTCAAGGCCAAGGTCAACCGCCTGCCCGTCCGTGACGAAATGGAACAGGGCATCAACGAACAGATCATCGTCGAGTTCTACTCGCGCTTCTGATTCGCCTGTATCTCTCAACCCTCAAGCTCAACCAAGAGTTCATCGCCATGCCCAAACGTCTCGGAAAGTTCGAACTGCCGAACAAGCTCACCAAGGTCGAAGAAGGCTCCACGGAGACCTACGCCAAGTTCATCGCCGAACCTTTTGAGGCCGGTTACGGCCACACCATCGGCAACTCGCTGCGCCGCGTGCTCCTCAGCTCCATTGAAGGCGCCGCCATTTCCTCGATCAAAATCGAGGGCGTCAGCCACGAGTTCCAAAGCATTGACGGCGTCGTGGAAGACGTCACCGACATCGTGCTCAACCTCAAGAAGGTGCTCATCGTCTCGCACAAGCGCGAGTCCCTCAGCCTGCGCATCAGCGTCAACAAGAGCGGTGCCGTCACCGCCGCCGATATCCAGGCCGACGCCAACATCACCGTTATCAATCCCGAGCAGGTCATCTGCACCCTCGACTCCAAGCGTTCCTTCGAAGCCGAGATCGAGATCAAGACTGGCCGCGGCTACTATCCCGGCGAGCAAAACAAGAAGGAAGAACAGGCCATCGGCGTCATTCCGATCGACTCGCTCTTCTCCCCCGTCAAGCTCGTCAAATACTCGGTGGAGCACACCCGCGTCGGCCAGATCACCGACTACGACAAGCTCATCCTCGAGGTCTGGACCGACGGCCGCATCACGCCCGACGACGCCCTCAAGCAATCCGCCTCCATCCTCAAGCATCATCTCGATGTCTTCGACCGCGTGTCCGAGGAGTCCTACGAATTCGAAAACCAGCAGTCCGAGGTCAGCGAAGAGCAGAACAAGCTCCGCAAACTCCTCAACATGTCGGTCAACGAGATCGAGCTCTCCGTCCGCGCCGCCAACTGCCTGAACAACGCCAACATCACCACTGTCGGCGAACTGTCCATGAAATCGGAGCAGGAGATGCTCAAATACCGCAACTTCGGCAAGAAGTCGCTCAACGAAATCAAGGACAAGCTCGAGGCCCTCGGCCTTTCGCTTGGCATGAAGTTCGACGAGCGCCTGCTCGACTCGAAGAAGGACATCTAACCACCTCCGGCTCTCGCGCCGTCCGCGCCGCCCCGCGCTGCGACCGGATTGCCGATCGGGAGCCACTCCAACCCATCCAACAATGCGTCACAAAAA
Source organism: Opitutaceae bacterium (assembly GCA_020847775.1). Lineage (GTDB taxonomy): Bacteria > Verrucomicrobiota > Verrucomicrobiia > Opitutales > Opitutaceae > Cephaloticoccus. The sequence continues at coordinate 917 of JADLBI010000020.1, read as the reverse complement.
ACACCGCGCCTCACTAGGCGTCACTCGTGAACACCGTGCGGCGATGCTGTCCAATCTGGCGGCCTCGCTAATTACCCACGATCGTATCAAGACTACCGAGACCAAGGCCAAGGCCCTGCGTCCGTTCGTTGAAAAGCTCATCACCAAGGCCAAACGCGCCGCGGCGAAGACCGATGCCAAGGATGCCCTGCATCTGCGCCGTTTGGCCCATGCCGACCTGCGCGATGAGGACGCTCTGTCGCTCCTGTTCAACGAAAAGGTCGCGCAATTCGCCAAGCGTCCCGGCGGCTACACCCGCATCTATAAGCTCGGCGCCCGCCTTGGCGACTCCGCCGAGATGGCACTCATCGAACTGGTGAAGGCTGAGGATCAGGGCTACAAGAAATCCAAGGGCCGCAAGTCCACCAAGGCGAAGCCGGCCAAGGACACGGCTCCGGCCGCCGAAGCCGCTCCTGCGGCCGAAAGCGAAGCCAAGGCCTAAACCTGAGGTATATTCCAACCACAACGCGTCGAAGCTGGCTTCGGCGCGTTTTGCTTTTCAGCCTTGGCCCATCGCGTGACCGCCGCTGTCGTCATATTCTGCACCGCCACCGGCCTGCTATTTCTGGCCTTGTGGCTTTGCTATGACCGTCGCGACCACCAACGCTTCGAGAATAAACGCCGCCGCACCACATTTCACTGTATCCGTTGCGATTGCATCTACGAGGCCCCCGGAGACATCGAGCTTTGCCGCTGTCCCAAGTGCGGCCATGAAAATGCGCGCCTGAAATTTTAACCTGCCCTTGCCGCCGGTTTCCCATTCCCTGTAATTTTCCCCCTTCGCACCACTTTCCGCATGCCACAGACGATAGCCGTCCTCGATTTCGGTTCCCAATATACGCAGATCATCGCGCGCCGCATCCGTGAGTGCGAGGTTT
>JADLBI010000019.1 GCA_020847775.1 Opitutaceae bacterium | reverse complement strand
GTTGATCGCCGATTCACTGCGTGCCCCCGGTGCCGCGCGCGATGAGTATCCGCTGTTTGCGCCCATTGGCGCTGGCATGGTGCTGCGTCGCGCAGCATGGTTGGCTTGGCTCGGATCCGCCCGTGATCGCGGCCCCAGCGACCGGCAAGGCCAGGCACTCACCTCGGGCGGTGACAACGACATTGTGCTGTGCGTGCTACGCGCCGGCTGGAGCGTGACCTATTCGCCCAAGCTTCAGCTCACCCACCTTATTCCGGCCGGACGCCTGACCGCGGGGTATCTCGCTCGTTTGAATCGCGGCATCCAGGCCTCATGGATGCAGGTTTTGAGTCTGCACAACGTGAACCCGTGGCCGCCACTCACTGCCTTCGAAGCGACTTTGCGCAAGGTTAAGGCTTGGTTTGTGCATGGCGCATGGCGCAATCCCGCCGCGCAAATCCGCTGGCAGGGAGCGTGCGGCCATTTTGACGGCCGCGTTGCCAAGCAAAAGCCATGACCACACACGGCGCACATACACCGGTTGCCTGGCGCGGCGACTTGCTCGCAGCCGGTCTCACCTTGCTCTGGCTCTTCATCGTTCGCGCTGCGCTCGCCTGCCCGTGGGGATTCGCATCGGTGACCGCTCCGGATGGATTGCTGCAGGCGATTCCATTCAATCCCGACGACACTTGGTCCTATCTGTCATGGATCGTCCAATACCGCGACGGACAATTTGGCGCCGATCTGCTCTACACCACCGAACCACATCCCGCCTTGCTCTGGGTTTTCCCCCTGTGGCTCATCGGCGTAATCGCAAAGGTTCTGAGCATTCCCACCCTTGGGGCTTATTGGCTGGTCGGTTTGCTGGGGGCCGGAGCCACCGTGATGCTTTTCCGCTGCGCCGCTCGCGCCCTTGGCTTGGAGCCCAGTGCCGTGGATTGGACAACGGTGATCCTCGTGCTTGGTTCTGGCGCATCTTGGCTGTGGCATGGCGCCAACCGGATCGGGTTCGCCCCGCCGATGGCCGGGGGAGAGTTTCTCTATCTCGATCTGTTTTCGTCCACGGCCTTCACCGTATATCCGTATCATACGGTCAGTTTCGCGCTGCTCGCCGGTCTGTGGTGGGCCGTGGCAGTGAGCGAACAACGACTGAGCAATCGCGAACCGGCGCGACTCGCCATGGGATGGACCACGATACTCGCACTGTTGTTGGGTTTCTCACGTCCCTATGAGCCGCTAGCCTTCGCCGCGGCCTATGCATTGAAAAGCGGCTGGCTCTGGTGGAAACGAAGCGATAACCAAACTGACTTTCGCGCCTGCCTGATTGTAATGTGCGTGCTCGCAGTGGGTTTGCTGCCGGGCGTGGTCTGGAATGCTTATGTTTCCATCCAACCCGTCTGGTCTACGTTTGCGCAACGGTCACTGGCCCTCGGATTGGATCGCATCAGTTGGCTGTCCGCATTCGGCGGATTGTGGCTGTTGGCATTGATGGGGTTTTTGAGTCGGCGACGCGTCGCATTGAAACCGTGCCTGTTGCCGCTCACGGCCACGTTGCTTGCCATCGTTGTGTTGATCGGCATTCCCCACGCGCAAGCGAAACTGGCCAGTGGTCTGATTCTCGGCACCGCTTTGCTCGGCGGCTGGGGCGCGTCGGCCATCGTGCGCTGGAGTCGTTCTCTGCGTGGGTCAACATTGGCTTTTGCCTGCGCCGCTTTGAGTCTCACTGGGCTACTCGGCACCCCATCCATGGCGATGGGGCTGCTCGCCATCCGGCTCGCATCGGCCACAACCATTGATCCCGCGCTAAATGGAATCGTCGATGCGATTCCGGCTGTCACGCGCGGTCATCGCACGGTCGTGCTGACCGACTCATTAACCGGAGGAGTTCTCCCTGGCTGGCGTGGACTGCGCGTCTACGCGGGACACTTCAGCCTGACGCACGACTTCGAACGCAAACGCGACGAACTGGCCGCCGCTGGCTTTGATCTCAAAGCCCAGACCTCCTCGCCGCAGACGATCACGCCGCTGCTCACATCCATTGTCAAACGAGCCGCCCCCGATTACGCCTTGGTCAAAACCGATTACAAAACCGTGGGGACAGCCCTGCGGCACTTGGGTTGGCAACCAGTCAGCCGTAATAGCGGATGGCAATTATTTCGGGCACCAGAGGCGACGAAATGAGCACGGCCCTTTCGACCAACCAAGCGTCAGGATTAGAATCGCCGCCACCGATTGTTTCGATCGTCATTCCCGCCTTCAACCGTATTGATCCGCTGCGCCTCACACTGCGCAGCGCCGTGGCGGCCATCGGACAATTGGGCGAGCCGGTCGAAGTCTTATTGATTGATGACGGTTCGGAACCACCACTCGCGACCTCTCTAGCTGGAACAATCAATGACCAGCAGGTCCGGATTTTGCGTCAACCCAACCGCGGTTCGATTGTCGCGCGTCAAACCGGCCTGAAAGCCGCCCTCGGCACATACGTGCTGTTTCTGGACTCCGACGATCTTATCGCACCGGAAAAACTTCGCGCCCATGTCGCGCAACTGCGAACCACCGGCGCGGATATCTCTTACGATGATGTCGGCGCCGCGACCACCGACCCCGATCAACCGGTGGAGGTGCTGCGCGAGTTGCCGTTCGTATCAACCGTTGAGGAACTGGTGCTGCGCGTGCAACCGCTACCCCACGGACCGGTTTATCGTCGGGAATACCTGCGACGCGCGCTGCAGCAACCGGTCATCCCTCCCCTGCGCGAGTGCGATGCCGCCGGCGATGTCTGGCTCTATTACAACCTCTCCATTCATCCGGCGCGCCTCGTCAAAGTCACGGGGCTATTTTCGCTGATCGGCGTGCACGAAGAAGGACGCTACAGTCAGCATTGGGAGAAGCTCGGGTTCGCCGCGCTGGGCATCATGGAAGCATTCATGCGCAACTGCCCGAACACGCCAGCCACGGATGCGGCGCGCACTCTCGTCGGTGAATGCGCATTCAACAGTTGGCGGCGCCTGCCGCGCGGTTTCGTGCCAGCCTATAACCGGCGGTTGCTCGCAGTCTGGCGCGCCGCGCCACACCCCGAGCGCATGCAATTGGGCGGCCCGCTGTTCCGCCTGCTCGCGGCTGTATTCGGTCGTGTCGGTGCCGGCCGGCTGTTGCGCCTGCGCAACGCCGCTTACACAAGCATCCGCACCTTGGATGATGTCGCACTCAAACGCCTGTCCTGATCATGGTAATTTCCGTCGGCAAGATCGCCTACTTCCTTTATCATCAGCCGCTGACTTGGTGGCTGGATCGGCGTGATGCGATGGCCGGACGGCGAGGCGAGACTGAAATGCGAACGGCCGTCATGTCGCTAAAGCCGCTCGCCCTGGCCCGGTGGGGGTTGGAGGCACCGCCGGTGCGTTTTCTCACCGGAGCACGATTTGTGCATCAAACCCTGTTCTGTGCCCAATCGTTTGCCTGGGCCTGTGGCAGCCACTTCCGCCTGGAGGTTTACGACGACGGCACGTTGACGCCGGAAAACATCTCGGCACTGCAAACCGCCCTGCCTGGCGCAATAATACCAGCCGCGGATGAAGTCACGGCACGCCTTGATGCTGTCCTGCCCGTTGACCGCTATCCGCATTTGCGCCGTATGCGTGAAACACATCCGTTGATGCGCAAATTGCTCGATTTGCACGCCGGTAAGTCCGGCCCATCGCTCTACCTCGACAGTGACATGCTGTTCTTTGCCCGTCCGCCACTACTGTGCGATTGGATGCGAAAGCCCGAGGGAGAATTTCACATGCGACAAAGCGGAGATGCCTTGGTCGCGAATCGAGCCGAATTGGCGGCACGGTTCGGTCTCACACTCGCCGAAGGCGTGAACTCAGGCATCCTCGCGCTCGACGACGATGGCTTTGACTGGCCGTTACTTGAACGCGCCGCGGCGGCGATGACCGTCGACGAACGCGCTCACAAATGGGCCGAGCAAACGCTCTTTGCCGTGCGCGTCAGCCACCGCCATTCCCAATCTCTGCCGTCATCTGATTATCAACTTTGCCATGGACGGGAGGATTTCGGCGGTGCAACGCCTCCGTTGCGCCATTACCTGCACAAATCGAAATCGATCTACACTGCGCGCGAGTGGCGGCTTTGGCAAAATCGCGCCGCCGCCGCGCCAACCAGCAGACCCGCCTGATCATGACAATCGCTTCCTTTGTAAACCAGCTTCTGCCCCGGCCCTGGCGTCCAGCCTCCCTGGCGGCAGCGCGTTTGGTGAAGTGCAGCGGTCAGGTCGTGCAAGGCGGTCCCTTTCGCGGGATGCGTTACATCAACCGCGCTCACTGCAGTGCGCTCGCACCCAAACTCGCAGGCAGTTACGAAATGGAGGTTCACGAATACCTGCGACGCCTCTTTGCCGGACCGCCGGATGTATTCGTCGATGTCGGCGCGGCCGAGGGTTACTACGCCGTGGGGGCGCTGTTTGCCGGTTGGTGCGCCCGAGTGATCGCATTTGAAGCCGACCCCGCCGCTTATGCCGCGTGCCGTGAGCTGATGACGTTGAACGAAATCGAACCAGAGAAATTGGATCTGCGCGGCGCGTGTCATCCGGGGGCGCTGCAGGACGTTCTTTCGAACGCCACCCACCCCGTCTTGATGATGGATGTCGAGGGATTCGAGGCGTTTCTCCTCGATCCCCTCAGGGTTCCTGCCCTCGCTCGCTGCCGGATATTGCTCGAATATCATGACTTTGTTTTGCCCGGCCTGAGTGATGAACTCCACCGCCGCATGGCTCCCACCCATCACGTCAGCCCAATCGCGCAGGCTCCGCGCAACGCAACCGATCTGCCCACGGAAGACTGGCTGCTCCGTTTGCTGCCCGGTTCCATCCGCCGTCGCGCACTCGCGGAGGGCCGGCCGTTCGAGGCGCATGGCTGGCTGTGGATGGAACCCAGGACCACCTGAACCTGCTTCGCTTGATGAGCACACTGATCCGCAAACTCAAGCTGGGGCGCCTGTTCTACCTGCTTTATCACCGCCCGATCGAGTGGCTCAACGCCCTCGTGGCTGCGGGAGGTCCCTTCGAACAACGCCGAACCGAACGCGGAAAGATGGAAATGGAGCTCGCCGCCAGCCGACTGCCGGTCCTGCCGACGGGCACCGGTCCGGCCATTGAACTGCACTTGCTGACCGGCCACAAGTTTTGGTATCAAACCGCGTTTTGTCTCTGGTCGTTTGCCAGCCAAGCCGGTCGCCCGCTTCGCCCGGTTATCTATGACGATGGCACGTTGGGCTCGGCTCATCGCGCTGCGCTTTCCCGACTTTTCCCATCCACGCATTTTGTCGCACAACGCGAGGCCATTGCCCGGCTCGACCAATGGTTGCCGACCGAGCGTTTCCCAGTGTTGCGCGAGCGTTGGCAGAACTATCCGAACATTCGCAAACTGATTGATCCGCACATCGGTTCCCAAGGTTGGAAATTGGTGATCGATTCAGACCTGCTGTTCTTCCGCCGGCCGGATCTTATCCTTTCGTGGTGTGATCAACCGGAAAGACCGTTGCACGCCGTGGACTGCGAAACTTCGTATGGTTACACACGAGATCTTATGAACGAACTCGCCGGGGCTACGATCGCCGACTTGGTCAACGTGGGACTCACCGGCTTGGAAAGCGCTTCGCTGGACTGGGAAACATTGGAGCACTGGTGCTCCGTGCTCATCACCCGCGAACGCACCAACTACTATCTGGAGCAAGCGCTGATCGCCATGCTCACCGCCGGTCGGCCTTGCGCCATCGCGCCGGCAGCGGATTACGTGACGCTGCCAATCGAACCGGAAGCCAGCGATTGCCGCGCCGTCATGCACCACTATGTCGCGGGCTCGAAACGCCACTATTTCCAACACAACTGGCGCCGCGTGCTGGTGGATCAAGCGATCGGAGCATGACACCGCTCGTTTCCATTATCATTCCGTGTCACAATGCCGCGCCATGGTTGGCGGCGACCTTGGAGTCCGCGATCGCGCAGACCTGGCCGACGGTTGAAATCATTATGGTGGATGACGGCTCAACCGATGAGTCGCCCAGCATTGCGCGCCGTTTCAATCACCCACAGCTAAAGGTCATCACCCAGCCAAATACCGGCGCCGCAGCAGCCCGCAACCACGCCCTGCGCCTCGCGCGCGGCGACTTTATCCAATACCTAGACGCCGACGACCTGCTTGCCCCTGATAAAATCGCGCTGCAACTCACGCGCTTGGCCGGCGCGCCCCGATCCGTTTGCGCGGGACCGTGGGGACGCTTTCTCACGGCGCCTGCGGACGCGGTGTTTGCCCCCGAGGAAAATTGGCGCGATCTGTCCGCCGTTGACTGGCTCTGCCTGAACTTTGCCGGCCGCGGCATGATGCCTCCGGCCGCGTGGTTGACCGCGCGATCATTGCTCGATGCCGCCGGGCCGTGGGACGAATCGCTGTCGTTGAACGACGATGGCGAATACTACACTCGCGTGCTGCTCGCTTCAAACGGAGTGCTCTTTTGCCCGGATGCCAAAAGCTTTTATCGCTCCGGTCTGCCCGGCAGCCTCAGTCGCACCCGTTCACGACGCGCTTGGGACTCGGCCTTCCGTTCACAGGATGCCTGCGCGCGCCACCTGCTTGCCGTCGAAACCTCACCGCGCACCCGCCGCGCCTGCGCCGACCTTTTCATGCGGCTGGCGCACGCCGCGTATCCCGACTGTCCTGACGTCGCCGCGCAGAGCGAAGCCCGCGCTGCTGCGCACGGGGGTTCCACTCTCCGGCCCGGTGGCGGTGCTTGCTTTCGCGCGCTGGCCCGCCTGTTCGGCTGGAAGACCGCCCGGCGGCTGCAACAATTAGCCAACCGTCCCACCCCATGAGAGCCGCACTTTTTTACGACCCCGTAGCGCTTTGGCAACGGGTCGGCGTAGCGTTGCACCGTCGTCGGCGCCGCCGGGTGCTCCGCGGCACTCCGGCCGCAGCCCTTTCCTTGGGGCATCTGGATTCGCTCGAGCTCCTCCAGCTACTCGCCGACCGCCCCCCGGCCGTGATCCACGACATCGGTGCCAATGCCGGAACTTGGACTTGTCTTGCGAAATCGCTTTATCCCTCCGCCCAAGTCGCAGCCTTTGAACCGCTGCCACAATTCTTCTCCGACTTTGCGCACTGGACCTCCGCCTGGCCAGGTGACGTGACGCTTCATCGCGTCGCGCTCGGCGAGCGATCCGGCCGGGCCGAGATGCACGTCACCGATCAGGCCGATGCTTCCAGCTTGCTGCCGCTGGCGGCGAGTGGGCGCGACGAATTCAAGGTCAATCCCGCCTCAACTGTCACCGTGGAGGTCGCCCGGCTGGACGATCTTCTCGCCGCGAGCAGGGTGAAGCCGCCCGACTTGCTCAAACTCGACGTGCAGGGATTCGAGCTCGCCGTGCTGCGCGGCGGGGAGCAGGCGCTTGCCGCCGCCCGGGCGGTCATCTGCGAAGTAAGCACCCGTCGGTTTTACGAACGCCAGCCGCTCTTGGGCGAGGTACTTTCCTTTCTGGAAGCCCGTAATTTTCACCTGCATGCGTTCGGCGCCAACATGGAACCCGGCGCGCCTTTTGCCCAGGCTGACGCGCTTTTCTTACGCGCATGACCCGTCCGCTGCGTATTTTTCTCGCGTGCCAGCAGGATCTTGGCGGGCCGCCCCACCCCGTGCCGGCCTACCGCTTTTGGCGCGGGTATTTCACCGCGGCCTTGCGCGAGGCGGGTCACGAGTTGCTGGAAGCGCCCGGCTGCGACTGGGCCGCCGGCCTTCCTTCCCAATCGCCCGAGGCGCAGAACAACTGGCGCGATCAGACTTGGTCGCACGCCTGGGACTGGCTGCGCGTGGAGCACGTGCGCCGGCCGGTGGATTTGTTTCTCGGCTATCTTTATCCTCAGCAGGTCCATCCCGGCGCGCTCGCGGAAATCCGTCGCGGCGGCATTCCGTGCGTGAACTTCTTCTGTGACAACGTGCGCGAATTTCGCCGGGTCCCCGCGACCTACCACGGCTTCGACCTGCACTGGGTGCCCGAGGCCGCCGCGGTTCCGCTTTACCGGCGCGCCGGACTTCCCGTGCTCCACGCGCCCATGCCCTGCTGGGTGCCGCCCGCGTTGCGCGAGCCTCCCATCCGAGAGTTTCCTCCAGTCACTTTCATCGGTTCCCATGACGAACTGCGCGCCGAGCTCTTTGCCGGTGTCATCGCCGCCGGCCTCGATCTCATGCT
>JADLBI010000018.1 GCA_020847775.1 Opitutaceae bacterium | reverse complement strand
CGTCCAAAAATACTACGGCGCCTACCCCAAGGCCCCGCAGCCCATCCCGCAAGTTTACACCACCGAGCCCGCGCAGACCGGCCAGCGCCGCGTCACCGTCAAGAAGGCCGGCCAGCTCGGCGTCGTCGGTCTCGCCTACAAAAGCGTGGCCGCCACCCACCCCGACGAGGCCGCCATGCTCATCCTCGGCAGCATCCTCGCCGACGGCAAAAACAGCCGCCTCTACCGCGCCCTCACCGACCAGAGTCTCACCACCGACGCCTCCGCCTACGTCGGCTTCTTCCACGACCCCTCACTCTTCAACCTCTGGGCCAACCTCGCCCCCGGCGCCACCCACGAACAGGTCGAAAAAATTATCGTCGCCGAAGTCGAAAAATTAAAAGCCGACGGCGTGACCGACGCCGAGGTCAACGCCGCCGTCAGCAAGAAACTCGCCGACGCCGCCTACGCCCGCGACGGCTCCTTTGCCATCGCCAGCAGCATCAACGAGTGCATCGCCGCCGGCGACTGGACGCTCTACTACACCCTCGAGGACGCCTACCGCAAAGTCACCCCCGACGACGTGAAGCGCGTCGCCAACCACTACCTCGTCGAAGACCAAAGCGTCGCCGGCTGGTTCATCCCGCTCGTGCCCGCCGCCGCTGAATAAACCGCCCCGCCCAACCCTCATGACACTTAACATGAAAACTCTCCGACTCCTCCTTCCGCTGGCCGCGCTCGCCCTCTCCACCGCGCACGCCGGCATCGCCGACTACATCGTGCGCGACGATATTAACGGCATTGATCTCCTCTCCCTAAAAACCGGGGTGAAGGAAGTCGTCACGATCAAAGGCACCCTGCCCCTCGGCAACGCCGCCTCGCCGGCCGACAACCCCGCGCTCGCCCTGCTCACCGGCAGCATGCTCGACAAAGGCACCACCACGCACGACAAGTTCGCTCTCGCGCAAGCCCTCGACAACGTCGGTGCCACCCTCTCCTTCGGCGTCGGCACCGAGACCCTCGCCATCAACGGCAAGTGCCTCGCCAAGGACTCCCCGCTCGTCATCTCCCTCCTCGCCGAGCAGCTCCGCTCGCCCGCCTTCTCGCCCGAGGAGTTCGCCAAGGTGCAGAAGCAATACGTCGGCGCCCTCAAGCAAGCCCTCGACAACACCAACACGCAGGCCGCCGATAACTTCTCCCGCGCCATCTACCCCCTCGGCCACCCCAACCGCAAAACCGCCACCACCGAGATGATCGCCGCCGTCGAACGCACCACACTCGACGAAGTCAAAGCCTTCTACGCCGAATACTACGGCCCGGCCCACCTCACCCTCGTGCTCGTCGGCGACGTGGACTCAGCCGCCGCCAAGGCCGACGTGGCGAAGTCCTTCGCCGGTTGGACCGGCGGCAAACTGCCACCCGCGGCCGCCGTCGCCGGCAGCCCCGTTGACGCCGCCAACGAGCAAACCGTGTTCATGGCCGACAAGACCAACGTCTCCGTCGTCTGGGGTCAGGCCACCGGCCTGCGCTACAACGACCCCGACGCCCTCGCCCTCCGCGTCGGCACCGACGTGCTCGGCGGTGGTTTCAGCGCCCGCCTCATGGGCAACGTCCGCGACAAGGAAGGCCTCACCTACGGCATCTACGGCTTCATGGCCAACGACAACCTGCGCGACGGCGATTGGCGCATCATGGCCAACTTCGCCCCCGCCCTGCTCGACCAAGGCATCGCCTCCACCCGCCGCCAACTGGTCAAGTGGCACGACGAAGGCGTCACCGCCTCCGAGCTCGCCGCCCGCATCTCCGGCCTGAGCGGCGAATACAAAGTCGGCCTCTCCACCACCGACGGCATGGCCGGCGCCATCCTCAGCACCCTGCAACGCGGCTACCAACTCTCGTGGCTCGACGAGTATCCTGCCGCGCTCAGCGCCCTCACGCTCGACCAAGTCAACGCCGTCATCAAAAAGCACCTCGACCCCGCCAAGATGGTCATCATCAAAGCCGGCACCGTCCCCACCACACCGGGCAACTAAGCCTCGCCGCCCTCCCGGTCCAGGCGCCACGCGCCGGACCGGTGGGCACACTCTCCTTCGCTCCCATCGGCCACGGCTCAGGTACCGTCGGTGCTCCTCGGCGCCGCCACCGCATGTGTCTTGGCAAACGCACCGGCGTGGCCAACGTAGCCCTTCATGCGTCGTTTCGCTATCGCCCTTGTCGCTCCGATCATCGCCCTCCTCGGCTGCGCGCCGCGCGAGACTCCCGTCGAAGCCGGCATCCGCACGCACACCCTGCTGGTCGGCAACGCCGCCGAGCCCGCCGATCTCGATCCGCACCTCGCCACGATCCTCACCGATCAAATCATCATCAACACGCTCTTTGAAGGCCTCACCGCGCTCGACGAGCAAACCACCAAGCCCGTTCCCGCCGCCGCCGAATCGTGGTCCGTTTCCGCCGACGGCCTCACCTGGACCTTCCACCTGCGAGAGAACTTAATGTGGTCCAACGGCGAACCGCTCGTCGCCGCCGATTTCATCACCGCCTGGCGGCGCGCGCTCAACCCCGCCTTCGCCGCCGACAACGCATGGTATCTTTTCGTCATTAAAAACGCCGAAGCCTACAACGCCGGTCAAATCGCGGATGTTGCCACCCTCGGCATCGCCGCCCCCGACGACCGCCAACTCGTGCTCACGCTCGAGCAGCCGACCCCCTTCTTACCCGCGCTCGTCTCATTGCCCGCTTGGTTTCCACTCAATCCGCGCAACCTTGAGAAATTTCACGCGCTAGATCAACGCGGCCAGCCATGGACTCGCCCCGGCAACCTCGTGAGCAACGGTGCCTACCAACTCGCCGCCTGGCAGCCCAACGCGCGCATCATCCTCGACAAAAATCCGCACCACCGTGACGCCGCCACCGCCCAGCTCGAACACATTGTCTTTCTCCCCATCGAGAAACCCGACGACGAAGAGCGCAACTTCCGTGCCGGCCAGCTCCACGTGACCTTCACACTGCCCGTCACCAAAATCGCCGCCTGGCGCGCACGCGCCCCGGAGCAACTGCGCATCGATCCGCTGTTGCAAAGCAACTTTCTCCGCTTCAACACCACGCGCGCCCCCTGCAACGACGCCCGGGTGCGCCGCGCCCTCTCGCTCACTATTGATCGCGATCTGCTTGCACGCACCGTGCTGCAAGGCAGTCGTCTGCCCGCCGCTTCGCTCACGCCGCCCCACACCGGCGGTTACGACGCACCTAATCCCATGAACGTGAATGCGGCGGCCGCGCGCGCCCTCCTCGCCGAGGCCGGCTTCGCCGAAGGCAAAGGTCTGCCGGCCATCGAACTCATGGTGCGCAACGACGAAATCATGCCGCGCCTGGCCGAGGCCATCCAGGCCATGTGGAAGACCGAGCTTGGCGTCACCGCCACCATCAGCCAGACTGAGCAGAAAATCTGGATCCAAAACCAACAGACCCTGAACTACGCGGTCTGCTTGTCCGCATGGACCGCCGACTTCCCTGATCCGGTTTCCTTCCTCGAACTTTTTCTCAGCGGCGGTTCCTACAACTGGACCGGTTGGACAAGCGAACGTTACGACCAAATCCTCGCGCAAGCCGCCATCACCAACGATGCAGGGCAACGCTTCACCCTCCTCCGCACCGCCGAAACCCTCCTGCTCAACGAAGCCCCCATCGCCCCGCTCTACTTCGGCGCGCAAACCCACCTGCTCCACCCCGCCGTGAAAGGCTGGACCCCGGCCCCCCTCGGCTTCCGCCGGTTCCAGTTCATTTCGCTAGCCCCCTAGCCCCGTCGCCCCAAATCCACTGTCACGTATTACGTGACAGTTCCTAGGACGCCCCGTCGTAGCTCATGTATAAGTGTCACGTATTACGTGACACTTTCGATTTGAGGCTGAATCTGTGAATCCTGTGGATTCGTCTGATTATGTCCGCCTACTGGGTGTCGCCACTGGGTGTCGTCGCGCTTGTGCCCAGACGCGCCGCTGTCCAGTGTTCGTCCATGCGGCTCGTTCTCCTTTTCATCCTGCTGCCTGCGCTGGCCCAGGCCAACGGCGTGGAGATCACGCGCATCTGGCCCGCTTGGCGCGACACAGCGTCGTTCGTCCGCATCTCCGAATATTTCGGCGGCAAGGAAAATACCGGCCGCCAAACCATGCTGCGCACTCAGCCCGATGCCCGCGACGGTTTCTATTTCCTCACCCGCGTCAACAACACCGGCCCCGCCCAAGCCGAGGCGCGTTTCGTGCTGGAGGTCATCGCCCCGGATTCGCCAACGCCCAAGGTTTTCCGGTTTACCACCGCCCTGCCGCACGGCAGCCACGTCTTCAATCTAGGCCTGACCGGTCAAGACTGGGCGGGTGAAGCCGTGCACCCCGTGGCTTGGCGTCTACGCTTGCAAGACTCCGGCGATCGCGAAATCGCCCAGAGCCAGAGCTATCTCTGGCAAATGCCGGACGCGACCAAGCACTGATCCTCAGCGTGAGCTCCACCACCGCCCTCGCTTGGTCCGCGTGGCAGCCACTCGGTCTGCAACTGACGCCGCGCGTGCTCGCCGAGATCCTCGACGGTGGCCAAAGCTTTCGCTGGCGCCAGGAGGACGCTGTTTGGACCGGTCTCTGGTCAAACCACCTCGCGCAATTGCGACTCAACCCCGGCGGCGCACTCGAAGGCCGGGTCCCGTCACATGGGACCTCAGGCTTGGCCGCACTGCGCGCCTACCTGCGCCTCGACACGGATTTTTCAACACTGGTCGATGCGTTGCCCTGGCGCAGTGATCCTCATCTCGCCGCCTGCCTCGCCGCCTTCCCCGGCTTACGCCTGCCCAAACAACCTTTCGGCGAAACGCTGCTCTGTTTTCTTTGCAGCGCCACCAAACAGATCGTGCAGATCAAACAGATGGTCGCGCTACTTGCCGCTCGCCACGGCGCGCCACTCCCCGGTGACCATCGCCAACTCCCCACCTGGGACGCCCTCGCGCGAATCCCCGAGCCCGACCTCCGCGCCTGCCTGCTCGGTTTCCGCGCCCGCTACATCAAACAAACCGCGCTATTTCTCGCCGAACGCCCCGGTTGGTTGGAAGAGACGGAAATCCTGCCCTACCCGGCGGCAAAAGCGCGCTTGCTGCAATTACCGGGCGTGGGCGAGAAAGTCGCCGATTGCGTGCTGCTCTTCGGCGCGGCCAACTTGGAGGCCTTCCCCGTGGACACCTGGATCCTCAAGGCACTGACCCACCGTTATCAACTCTCTGGCTGGACCCCCACCCAACTCGCCCAATTCGGCCGCGCCCACTTCGGCGAAACCGCCGGATTCGCCCAGCAATTCCTCTTCGCGCACGAGCGGGCTAAAACCCGTTTGTAACGTATTATATTACAAACCGCCCCGAGGAGCGCGTGCTGGTGTTTGAGCCGGCGCCGAAGTCACGAGTTTACCTGAGCCTTTCGCACCAGCCGCCACGGGAAGAAATACACGGCATAAACCACGGCATAGACGGCAAAGCGGTCGAGCTTCAGGAAGCTCGCTCCCGCGAAGAAAAAGATCAGCAGATGCAGACGAACCACGTTTTTGTAGGGTGCCATCATCCCACCCATTCCAGCTACCCGGACTTCACGTGGCTTTAAGTCCGCACCATCCACCGCCTCGCCAACTGCGCCCGGCAAACCGATCCTAGTCCCACTCGGCCCCCACCTAAACGCCGAACGTTCCGCCACCGCCGACACCAGCACAAACGGCCAGTAATTCGTGAACACCGTGGCGTAGAGCGCAAAGCTCGGCCCCGCCTTCATTCCGGTCGACGCAGGGAAAAAATGATTAAGGAAAACCGAATGGACAAAATGAAACAGGCCGAAATGAACCGTGAAGAACGCTAGGAGAAACAACCCGCCCAGCAGGTAAGCCACTCCGCCTGGCGCCAAGGGTCCCCGCGGGAGATCTGCTTGCGCCGCCCGGCCACACCATCTTTGGAATCCGGCAAACACGGCCGGACCAAATATTGTCCACCCAATCATCGCATAGCCCACCACGAGACTGGAGAGCCACAGGCTCCAAACCAAATCGCGCGTCTCCCACCGCAGCCCCCACGCCATCCCCAGCCCGGCCACAAACGCCAGACCGTCCGGCCATGCCCTGGCCCAGCGATGCAGGGTGGATTCGTTAAGTGCAGCGGCCGCCATGATCGAGCGTGATCACCGCGCGCGCTGGATCAATTCCACTTCGTAGCCTTCGGGCGCGTCGATAAACGCGATGACGGAGCCGCTGCTCGTCTTGGTCGGTCCATCGCTCAGCGCATAGCCCTTCGCTTGAATCGCCGCTGCATACGCGGCCAGGTCCTCAACCTCAAACGCGAGATGCACGAGGTCTGGTTGCACTTTAACCGGCTCGGCGCCCGGCGGCATCTGGCAAATCTCAATCTCTTCGTCGCTGTTCGGCGTGGCGAGAAACGCCAGCTGCGCGCCGCGCGGCGACGTGTGTTGCCGGCTGACCGTCAGGCCCAAGGCTTCCTGATAAAACTTAATGGTGCCCGCGAGATCGTTCACTCTCATGCGGGTGTGAAGCAGTTTCTTGACCATACGGCCAGCGTGCCCAGATCCGCTCTCACGGCAATAGGCAACTCAACCATCCACGCACTCCAGCATGGCCGTGCCATGCGAAGCTCGCGTTTGCGAGCGAAGCATGGTGCCCGGGAAAGGACTCGAACCTTCACGCCTTGCGGCAACGGCTTCTAAGACCGTCGTGTCTGCCATTCCACCACCCGGGCGAACGGATTGCGGAGCGCAGATTGCGGATTTTGGAATCCAATGCGCAAGACCGAATCCATTCCGCAATCCACAATCGCCAATCCGCAATTTCACCGGGCGGAGCCCAACGCGTCGCCCATCCGGGCGTAAGTTTCGACGTGGTTTTGGCTCTGCGCGATAAGGTCGTCGGCGAAGCGAATGCGGCCCCGCTGAAACAGCGTGATCACGCACGAGCCGCCGAACGCGAAGAAGCCCTTCTCCTCGCCCTTCGCCACGACGCGATCCTCCACGTAAGACTGTTTGATGTTGCCCACGTTAGTGGCGCCCACCTCGAGCATCGCCACCGTGCCGAAAGCCTCCGTTTCGATCAGCGTGATCATGCGCTTGTTCTCAACGAGGTAGCGGATGTTGCGCCGCAGCGCGATCGGGCTGACCGAATAGAGCCAGCCGTTGATCAACCGAGCCGCGCCCGGCATACCCGCCACGGGAAAATGAAAACGGTGATAATCCACCGGGCAGAGTCGCGAGATCAGCATCGCGCCGCCGGTAAATTTCTCCGCCAAAGCCGCGTCGCCCAACAGCTCGACCAGCGTGAACCTCGCGCCTTTCACATAAAACCCGTCCACGGTGTCCACGTTCGGAAACGCGAGGTGCCGCCCATCCGCCGGCAACACCGCCATCTTGGAATCGGCGTTGATCGGTCGACATTCCGGTTTCAGCGCGCGATAGAAAAACTCGTTGAAGCTGCGGAAGGCGAAAGCGGACTTCTCAAATTCGTCCACGTTGAGATCGTATTCCGCGATGAACGGAATGACCTGCTGCGCACTGCGCCGCTTGTTCATTTTCCAACCGTAGTAGGCCGAGAAAATCTTTCGCCGCGCGAACAGCCACACGCCCGCGCGCCCGAGCGGATTTTCGT
>JADLBI010000017.1 GCA_020847775.1 Opitutaceae bacterium | reverse complement strand
TCAGCCTTGGAGAGTCTATTGGCCGACGGCCGGGCGATTTCTTGTTTGGTCCGGACACGCGCGCGGATATTCGCGACGCTATTGACGAAGCCTGCGAGAATAACCGGGTGTTCGAGGACGAAGTGCTGTTCTATCGCAAGGACGGCGGAAAACTTTGGGTTCGCTTGGAAGTGCAGGCTCAGCGCGACGAGCAAGGCCGCCTCTCGGGTTACATGGGCCTGCACACGGATATCACCGAGCAACGCCGGGCGGATGCGGAGTTGGCCGAGAAGGAGAATCAGCTCCGTTTTATTTTCAACCAAGTGCCGGTGGGTGTGTCATGGGTGCGCTTTGAACCGTCTGGCGTGGTCCATAATCTTCATAATGATTCATTTTTTCACATCAGCGGCTTGCGGCGCGAGGAGCTGAATGACCACGCAGTCGTGCGGGCGATCTCCGATCCGGACGATATGGCTAGGCAGAACGAGCTGCGCGCGCGATTTGATCGGGCTGAGATTGACGAGTTTTCACTGGAAAAACGCTACCATCGCCGGGATGGCAGCACGGTCTGGGTGCTGCTGACTACGCGAGGATTTCGCCGTGCCGATGGCACCATGGATCAGGAAGTGGCTACGGTGCAGGATATCACCGAGCGTAAAATACGCGCCGAAGAACTGCGCGCGGCCAAGGAAAGTGCGGAGCAGGCCAACCTGGCGAAGAGCTATTTCCTCGCTATGATGAGCCACGAGATCCGCACCCCGATGAACGGTGTGATCGGTATGGCCTCGTTGTTGCTCGAGACTAATCTTACTCTAGAGCAACGGGAATTTGCAGAAATAATCCATCGCAGTGGTGATTCACTGCTGACGATCATCAACGACATCTTGGACTTTTCTAAAATCGAGTCCGGACGGCTTACCCTCGAAACCCAAGAGTTCAACTTGCGTGATTGCGTGGAGGGTGCCCTCGACCTCATGGCCCCACGGGCGGTGGAGAAAAACCTCGATCTCCTCTACGAGGTGGCCGATGGGGTGCCTGGCCTAGTCAAGGGCGACCCTACGCGATTGCGCCAAATTTTAGTCAATCTCTTGGGCAACGCCATCAAGTTCACCGATGTCGGCGAAGTCGTGCTATCGGTCACTGCGGCAGATCAGGCCACCGACGTGGTGCTGGCATTCGCGGTGCGCGACACCGGCATCGGAATAGCGGCGGAAGACATGTCTAGGTTATTCGAGGCGTTTAGCCAGGTTGACGCCACCATCACGAGGCGCTTCGGCGGCACCGGGCTCGGTTTGGCCATTGCGCGCCGCTTGGTCGGGCTCATGGGCGGGCGCATCTGGGCCGAAAGTGTGGTCGGTGCGGGTTCGACTTTCCATTTCACCATTCAGGCCGAAGCGGTGCCTGGCAAACCGCAGCACTATTTGGCGGGACCGCAATTTAACCTCGCCGGACACCGTCTACTTATCGTCGACGATAATCAGACCAATCGGCGCATCCTGTCGCTGCTGGCGGAGAAATGGCGTATGACGGCCGTTTCCACCGCCTCCGGACTGGAGGCACTCGCGCTACTGGAGCGCGGTGAAAATTTTTCCATCGCGGTGCTCGACATGCACATGCCGGACATGGACGGAGAGACCCTGGCGCGGCGCATCAAGGCGATGCCCGGATGCGCGGATCTGCCCCTCGTGTTACTTTCGTCGCTGGGCCAGCGCGAGGCCCGCGCCGGAAAAGATGTATTTGCCGCCGCCCTGACCAAGCCGGCCAAGCCCGCGCGCATTCTTGCGGTATTCGGGCAGCTGCTCAAAAATACGGTGGCAGACGATCCGTTGGCGCAACCGGTGGCCGAGGAAGTAGATGGCGCCCCTGCGCAGGCCGAGGTCATTCTGCTGGCCGAGGACAATGTGGTGAACCAAAAGGTGGCGTGCATGATGCTGAAGAAGCTCGGCTACCAGGTGGACATCGCGGCCAATGGGTTGGAAGTGCTCGCCGCGCTGCGCCGGCGCGATTACGACATCGTGCTCATGGATGTGCAAATGCCCGAGATGGACGGGCTGGAGGCCACTAGAATGATTTTGCGGCAACATCCGGCCGCGTCCGCCCGCCCTTGGATCATCGCACTCACCGCCAACGCGATGCAGGGCGACCGTGAAGCGTGCCTTGCCGCCGGCATGGATGATTACATCAGCAAACCGATCAAACGCGAGGAGTTGGAGGCGGCGTTGATCCGTGCGGTGAATGCGCGGGCAAGTTAGGCCTTGGGATGGAGCGCCGGTGCGCGCGCATCCGATTCTATACTCTCGCTGTGGTTCAAGTGTGGACTGATTTGCGCCCACAGGGCGTCGGTTCGCGCGTCGATAATCAAACGGCACTTTTCGATCTCAGCGGCGCGCACCGCACGGTTTTCGTCGGCAATGCGCGCAAGGTCGTCGAGGTTGTAGAGGTAAACATTGGCGAGGTCGCCCACCGTGGTCTCGACATCGCGCGGCAAGCCGAGGTCGATGAACAGCAGCGGCCGGGCTGCGCGGCGGCGCAGCGCCGTTGACACGTCGGCGCAAGTGATGACGGCGCCCGGGGCCGAGGTCGCGCAGACCACGATGTCGAAATCCACGAGTTTCACGGGCGCGAGCCAGAAGGGCATGGCGAATGCGCCCAGTTCGTTGGCCAGCGCCATCGCGCGTTCCAGCCGGCGGCTGGCGACGGTTAAGGCCGCGGCACCGCGGCTTTGAAATGCGCGCGCGGTCTTCTCGCCAATTTCACCAGCACCGAGCAATAGCACTCTCGCACTGGCCAGCTGGCCGAAGATGGATTGCGCCAGCTCCACCGCGACATTGGACACGCTGACTTGGCCGCTCGTGATGGCGGTTTGTGTGCGCACCTGCTTGGCGGCTTGAAAGGCTTTCTGAAACACGCGGTTGAGCACGGGCCCGGTGCGGCGCAGTTTTTGCGCGGTGGCGTAAGCGTCCTTCACCTGACCGAAGATTTCCGTCTCGCCGATGAGCTGCGAGTCCAGCCCGGCGGCGACTTCGAGCAGGTGTTGCACGGCAGTCCGTCCGTGCAGTTGCATGGCGTATTTGGCGAACTCGGCCTCGGCGAAACTTTGACGCGCGCAGAACTGCGACTGCAGCCGGGGCACGACGTCCGGGGCGGAGGCCACGCCGTAAATCTCTGTGCGGTTGCATGTGCTAAGCACGGTCAGCTCGCGCAGTCCCTCAATCGCGGCGAACTCGTAGTGCAGCGAGGCCAATTGCGTGGCCGGCAGAGTCAGCTTTTCCCGCACCTCGATCGGCGCTTGATGATGGGTCGCCCCCAGCACGAAAAAAGTCTGACTCATCGGCGCGCCTCCACCGGGGGTTTGGCGTGTGGGTTGGAGTTGACCGGCAGGGACAGCATCGCCGCCGCGAACAAGGTTATGCCGGCCCAAGCGAAAAGACGCGAGATCAGCCAGCCTTTCAGCCGCAGTAATAGGGTGATGGCGTAGGCGGCCCAGATGATGATGGTGAATAAGTGGGGCAAACCGATGCGGCTGAGGTCTTGCAGCCAATAAACCGAGCCCACCGCGAGCGAGGCGGCCAGCAGGGTCACGCCGGTGCCCAATAGGCGGACGCTGATCAAATCGAGATCAATGATGGAAGGGAGAAACGAAAACCAGCCGCCGAGGCGCTTGTGTTTGAGCGAGTGGTTGCGCAGGAGGAGCATCACCGCCGTTAAGGTCAGCAGAGCGAATACGCCGTAACTGAACAACGCGAGCGCGGCATGAAACTCGATCCAAGGATTGCCGCCAAATAGGTTGGTGCGCCGCGTCGCATCCCAAGCTGGGATTGCCAGTGAAACGAGGGTGAGCGCCGCCGATAAGCACGCGGTGAAATAGCCGAGCAAGCTGGAGCGGACCTTGACGCCGATCAGGAGGTAGAGCGAGGTCGCTGACCAAGCGGTGAATTGAAACAGTTCGAACGTGTTGCCCAGCGGGCAGCCTCCGACGGCTCGGCCGCGCAGATACAGCCCAAGCAGCTGGAGCATATAGCCGCCAGTCACCAGTCCATACATGACCAAGCCGGAAGGGCGCCCGCCGCGCCACAAGGACCACGTGCCCAGCAGGAAACCGACGAGATAGAATTCGCCGGCGAGCCAGAGCCAGTTACGATCGGTTAGGTGCTCGAACATTGGAACGCCACCTTGTCGGGAAGCGCGCCGGTGGCAAGTTCCGGCGCGAATCTGCTGAAGCTAAAAGGGCTCCTTCGCCATGCGGCTTGAATCAACGCATGGGCTCCACAATCTGTTGCCGCATGCCCGCCGCCCGCCAAAAGCGCGAAGAACGCCCTGAGTTGCGAGTGCAACGGCTGGGGCCTTTCGGGCGCATGCCGCGGCGCTCGGTCGTGCTGGTGCGGCCCGAGCAGATTCATCCCGTCGCACGCATCGCGCACCGCCAGTCGGGTTTGACGATTCCTGAACGCGTGATCTTTGACCATGAACTTGTCTTGGTGGTGAAGGGCACGGGCCATTGGGACATCGCGGGCGAGCGGCGGCCGTTTGCGCCGCACGATTTGCTCTGTGTGCCGCCGTTCGTGCCGCATTCGTTTTGCGCCGATGAACGCGGACCGGTCGAGCACATCGCGGTGCATTTCGACTTCGCGGAAAACCTGCCGCCAACGGACAAGGGTCTCGATGCGCGCAAACCGTTTCGCGTGCGCTTCACGCACGGACTGCGCATCCCGCGTCAGCGCCGCTTGTTTCAAGGCCACCGCATTGAACGGGCGTTGACGACGATTTTGAACGAACATGCTTCCGGTGGAGTGCTTGGCGCGGCCAATGTCTCCGTGCAGCTCGCAGGCGTGCTTCTTGCACTGCTGGCCGAACCCGACGAAAATCGGCCTTCGGGGCAGGCCGCACAATACAACCAAGCGCGCGTTGAAAGCGTGGTCGCGCACATGCAGGCCCATCTGGCGCGGCCGGTCACACAGGCGGCGTTGGAACGCGTGGCGCGGCTGAGTTCGAGTCGATTGCAGGCCCTCTTTCGCGAGGTCACCGGTTATCCGCCGCTGGATTATCTGCGCCGTTTGCGCGTGGAGGAGGCGCGCCGCCTGCTCGCGGATTCGCGCTTGTCGGTCAAGGAGGTCGCCGCGCGCACGGGCTTTCGCGACACGAGCCACTTCAGCAAGGTCTTCCGCCGGGTGGACGGATTGTCCCCTGCGCATTTCCGCGACGCGCTGCTCGCCGGTCGCCAGCCCTAGCCCTGCGCCCCACTCGCCGCCCGCCGTGTTGCAGACCAGAATGTTCGTATTACGAACATTCTAGAACCGCCGCCGCCATAGGTAAGAGATGCAGGTATTCAGGCGAATGTTCGTAATACGAACATTCGGGCATGAAGCAGGCGGGACCCGGATTTTTGTCGGGCAGGAAAAATCGCCAACATCCGCGTGCCGGGGCCAAGGCTTTGCGGGTGACAGGATATGCGCAGGTGCGCAGATTCGTAGGCATCATGTTAACCCCGTCCCAAATCGCCGAATTCAAATCCCAAGGCTATCTTCGCGGCGCGAAGGTGCTTACCGACGCGCAGGTCGAGACCCTTCGCAACGAAATCGAGCGCGTTATCGCGGAGCGCGAGCGCACTGATATTCCGCAGCCCGTGCTCTGCCACAATTTCACCGGCAACGAAGCCGCGCCGGTCTGGCAGATCGTTAATATTTGGGAGGCGAGCCCCGCGTTCAAGGACCTGATTCACAACCGGCAAATTTGCGAGGAGATGGCCCAGCTCATGTCTGCGACCGAGCTGCGTATTTGGCATGACCAGATTCAATACAAGCCGGCTTCGCGTGGCGGGGTGAACATGTGGCACCAGGATGCGCCGCTCTGGCCGATCATCGCGCCGATGACGGAAGTCACCGCGTGGGTCGCGCTCGACGATGTCGATGTGGACAATGGTTGCATGAGCATGGTGCCCGGCTCGCACCTGTGGGGCGACCACATGAAGCATTTGGCGACGTGGAAGGATTTCGTGGCCGACGTGCCGAGCGAATACCAAGGCCACAAAGTTGAAGTGAAGAAATGCCCGGTGAAAAAAGGCGAAGTGCACTTCCATCATTCGCTGACTTGGCACGGTTCCCACGCCAACACCAGCGGGCGCCCGCGCCGGGCCATCGCGCTGCACTTCATGGGCGGTGAAACCCGCTACGTCGAATCCGGCGAGCACTGCATGAAACAGTTCGTCACCGTCGAGGATGGCGAGGTGCTGCAAGGCGAACACTTCCCGCTCGTCTGGAGCAAAGACGCCGTGTTGGCGTGAGGTGACGAAAGGTTCGGATTGTGGGGCGGGATCGCTGATCCCGCCCCACAATCACTTCGCCGCCGCCAATGCGTCGCTCTTCGCCTTCGCGAACAGGTTGGCGAGCTGGTGCCAGGTGCGTTGCGGCAAGACGGCATCGGCGGCTTTGACGACGCCCTTGATGTGCTCGGGTTTGCGCACGCCGGCGATGGCGCTGGTGATGGCGGGATTGGTGAGCGTCCAGCGCATGGCGAGCTCGGCCATGGAGAGATTGAGTTCGGCGGCGATGGCCTTGGCTTGATCGATGGCGGTGAGGATGTGACGCAGCCCTTCGCCGTGGAAGAGCGGGCCGTTGGCGCGGTTGCCGGTGATGATTGAGTCGGCGTTGTAGTGGCCGCCGAGCAGGCCGCGATAAAGCGGCGAATAGTTGATGACGCCGATGTTATGCGTGAGGCAGTAGGGCAATTCGCGAGCCTCGATGTTGCGGTCAAGCAGACTGTAGGGCGGCTGCAGGCAACTGACTTCGAAATGCTTTCGATACAGGTCCATCTGTTCGGGATTGAGGTTGCTCACGCCAAACCAGCGGACCTTGCCCTGTTGTTTGAGTGTCGCGAAAGCGCGGGCGACTTCGTGCGGTCGCGTGATGGCATCCCAAGCGTGGATTTGGTAAAGGTCGATGCGGTCGGTTTGCAGGCGTTGGAGTGAGGCTTCGCAGGCGCGCAAAATGTAATCGTGTGTGGTGTTGGGGTGGCGCGGGCCGTCGGCGAAGTTCCAGTAGAACTTGGTCGCGAGGATGAACTGGTCGCGCGTGCCGTCTTGTTTGAGCAGTTTGCCGAGTTCGGTCTCGGCATGGCCGTCGCCGTAGGCATCAGCGGTGTCGATGAAATTGACGCCGAGATCCAACGCGGCGCGCACCGACTCGGCCCAAGGCCCGACCGGCACTTCTCCCCAGAATGACGGGCTAAGTTGCCAGCAGCCGAAGCAAATGCGCGAGACGTTGAGATCGGTGGGGCCGAGTCGGGTGTATTTCATCGTGTGACGGTCAATGAGTTCTAGTCAGGCGATAACGTCAAACCCGCGGGTGATTAGGCGTGCGTCGCCGATAGTGCCAGGATAACAGAGGGCATGCGAATATTGATTGTCGGCGGCACGGTGTTTCTGGGCCGGGCCTTGATGCATGCGGCCTTGGTCAACGGGCATGACGTGACGCTGCTCAATCGCGGCAAGTCAGGCGGTCTTGTGCCCGCGCAAGTCGAACGCTTGATCGCGAATCGCAATGAAGATCTATCGATTCTGCACGGACGGGAGTGGGATGCGGTGATCGACACCTGCGGTTACTATCCGCGACAAGTGAGAGCCCTGTTGGCGGCGTTGAGTGGGAGGCCACACTATACGTTTGTCTCCAGCGCCTCTGCTTATGCGGATCCCAGCCAAGTTGGCTTGACGGAGGATTCGCCGCTATCCGCGCCATTGATGGATGAGACGGTGACGACGATCTCAGGCGGAAATTATGGCCCCTTGAAAGCAGCCTGCGAAAGGGTGGCGGG
>JADLBI010000016.1 GCA_020847775.1 Opitutaceae bacterium | reverse complement strand
TGATTGGGTCATTTGAGGTAGGGGCGGTTGTCCCCAACCGCCCGGTTCGCTCCCAAAGGACGGTTAAGGATAACCGTCCCTACCATTGCTTCCATGACATAGTCCAAAAGATTAGGGACTTTGGTATGAGTCTTACCGAACGAAGTGACGCGGGTGGGGCCCGACCGCCGGGCAGACCGCTCGGAGATCGAGCCCCTGCCTTTCCCGTCAATCGTCATTTCTTTACGTAATCCTCAATAATAGGTTACTTTAGATCAGAGGAACAACCGCCGGAAGTTTTCCTCCACTTGCGGAGCGAGCTGGTCGTCGCGCAGGCCGAGAAACTGCGCTAGGCCGGTGTAGATTGCCGCGAGGTTGGCGGGGTGGTTCAGGCGCCCGCCGGTGGGTGAGGGCGGCAGGTGGAAGCGCTCATGCGACGGTGGCAAGGGGGTAGCGGGCGCGTCGGTTTCGATGAGCAGCCGATCGGCGGGGACGTTTTTGAAAGCGTGGCGTTGGTTTTCGCGCTTGGAAATCAGGTAACTGCCGTTGAAGGAGAAATAGGCGCCGAGGTCCGCGAAGAGTTTGATCATCTCGGAGGGACCGGCATAGGCGTGCAGGAGAAAGCCGCGCGCGGGGAGTTGGGCGGCGCGCAGGATGTCGAACAACGCGCCCCATGCGTCGGTGCAATGGATCGAGGCGACGCGGTTGTCGGCGGCAACGAGGGCGAGTTGCGCGGAGAAAACCTCGATTTGCTCGTTGAGCGGGGCGCGGCGGAGGCCGGTGAGGCGGGGGTCGTTCGGGGCGGCGCGTTCGAGCATCCAGCGGTCGAGACCAATCTCGCCGACGTGCGCACGCGGCTCGGTGGCGAGGCGCGATTCGAGACGGCCCAACCAGTCGGACGGGCGGTTGCCGCAATCCCACGGATGCACGCCGTAACTGGGGATTACCCATGAGAAACGCGAAGCGAGGGCGGAGACTTGTGGCCAATCGTCGGGCGAGGAACCATTGACGACGGCGCCCGCGATGCCGATGCCGGCCAGATCGGCGGCGACGCGATCGAGGTGCGGGAGCAACCATTCGTCGTGCAGGTGGTTATGGGCGTCGTAGAGGTTCACGGTCGAAATGGTTTTAACCACGGATGGACGCGGATGAACACGGATTTGTTTTGGATGACCGAATGTGTGGCTTGTGGGAGGGATGGATTCCTATGGACCAGATCGTTTTAAGCAGCTGAGTGATCGTGAGCGAAGCGTTTGATCGCGGCGCGCACGGCGGCGAGGCCGTTGCGGCGGGTGGGGGAGAGGTTTTTCAGCAGGTCGAGCGCGGCGAGTGGATCGGTGTCGGCAGCGAGGATGTCGGCAGGAGCGGTGTGGCTGAAAAAATCGCAGAGCAGAGCGACGAGGCCTTTGACGAGCGGGCCATCGGCATCGCAGCGGAAATGACAGCGGCCGTCGCGGAGTTCGCCGACGAGCCAGACTTGCGACACACAACCGGGGACGCGGTGCGCGTCGGTGCGCTGGGTGTCAGGCAACGGGGGGAGCTTGCGCGCGCGATCAACGACGATGGTGAGGCGTTCCTGCGCGTCTTCGATCAGGTTGAGGTCGTCGAGGAGCTGTTGTTGGCGGTCAGTCATGTTTCTTTAACCACAGATGGACACAGATGGACACAGATTCTGAAACACAACAGTCGGGATTTTATATGTGTTGATATGCGTGTATCTCTGGTTTCACACCGTCTTGAGTTGGATTGCGCAGAATTGCATCCCGCCGTCGGAGAAGAGGGTCTTGCCGGATTTTTTCAGGTTCAGGCGTATCGCTTGCAGGCGGAGGGTTTGCGTGCCGGCGGTCTTGAAAGTGAATTGGCCGAAGCGCGTGGCGATTTGCGGAAAATACTCCGAGCGCAGGCCGGGCAGGATCGCGTCGCGCTTGGTGATGCGCTTGAGATTTTGTTTATCGCAGGTGAGGCGGAGCGTGTGGCCGCCGCTCCACGGTTCGAGGTGCTGGTGGGTGGTGACAACGGTGATGTCGTAGGTGCCAGGCTTGAGCACGGTGAATTGCCATTCGAGCCAGTCGTGGGGGTTGCGCCAATTTTCCGTGAGACCATTGCCGCCCATGCGCATCTCCGGTTTTTTCGCATCGCTGCCGACGCGGGCCATCGGGCCGATGAGGGTGAGTGAATCATCGGGTTGTTGCAGCGTGAGCGGTTCAACTGCCGGCGCACCCTTGAGGTGCACGGCGACGACCGTGACAGGTTTGGTGACCTTGAACCCTTTGAAATCGATTTCGAGGATCGGCGTGCCGGTGGCGGGATCGGTTTGTTCGCAGAAGGCGAAGCGTGCTTTGCGATTCGCGAGCGGGCTGATGGATTGCACCGCGGTATTCAGGCCGTGCAGACGGAAGCGGCGCGCCGGCTTCTTGAAGAAGTGGAAATAAAGCACCTCGCCCTTGGTCGTGATGCGGCCCCAATCGAATTCGTAAGGGAATGGACTTGGCGAAGAACCGTAAATGGCAGTGCCGTTGGTTTTGAGCCACGCACCGATGGCCCGGAGGCGTTGCACGCTGGGTGCGGGCACCACGCCGTTGGCGTCGGGACCGATGTTGAGCAGATAGTTGACGCCTTTGCTGGTGAGATCGACGAGCGTGGTGATGAGCGTTTCCGGATTTTTCCACGCGTGATCGTGCTGCTTAAAGCCCCACGTGTGATTGAGTGTGGCGCAGGTTTCCCAATCGCCTTTGAGTCGCGCAGGCGGCAGGAAGTTGTCGCGCGGCAGGCTGTAATCGCCGAGGCCGTGACCGATGCGGCCGGAGACGAGACAGGCCGGCTGGAGTTTTTTGACGAAGCGGCGGATGCGCGCGCTCTGCGCTTGCGAGAGCGTGAGCGGCGTGTCGAACCAGATCATGCCGACGGGGCCGTAATTGGTGAGCAGTTCTCGCAACTGCGGGAAAACTTTTTCGCGCAGGTAACGCTCGGACTGTTTTTTCTTTTCGTCGTAATCCCACGTGTTCCACGCCCCATCGGGGTGGTGCCAGTCGAGGTCCTGCGAATAATAAAAACAGAACTTGATGTCGTGTTTGCGGCATTCGCGGGCCAACTCCGTCATCGGATCGCGAGCGAACGGTGTGCGCTGGACGATGTTGTAGGGATTGCTGGTGGAATCATACATCGCGAAGCCGTCGTGATGCTTTGACGTGATGACGAGGTAGCGCTGGCCGGCGTCCTTCGCGAGTTGCACCCATGCCTTGGCGTCGAAACGTCGCGGGTTGAACTGCGTGGCGAATTTTTCGTAGGTCGCGACCGGAATCTTTTCGCGAAACATCATCCATTCGCCGATGTAGGGCACGCGTTTGCCTTGCCACACGCCGGCAGGGATCGCGTAGAGACCCCAATGGATGAAGAGCCCGAAGCGGGCTTCGCGCCACCAGGCGAGGGCGTCCGCGTCGGCGTGGCGGGAATTTTTCTTTACGGCGGAAACGTCAACAGTGCGCATCGCGCGCAGATTAGGCGGGGAGGTTTTTGAATTACGATACGCAAATGAACGGGCGCGCGAACGAGGTGGGAGCAGGGGAGTGAATCACTAAATCAAAGCCTTGGTTTCAGAATTTTGGCGCGAATCACTCGGATAGGCGCGGATGCAATCTCATCGAGCTGACCAGGCGTCTAGCGCGCATATTTCACTCGCAGAGGCGAATTGTGGCCACGTGTCTGATGTCGTCCCGCCGTCGCGGGACTCGGTAGTCACTCCGTTCCAACGCGTATCGTTGCCGCGATTGAGTCCCGCGCTTGCGGGACGAAAACGTGGCATAGGGTGGGGGTATGCGGGCAAAATTGGAGGGCCGACCTTCTGACCTGCCGGATACAGCTTGCGGCGGAAACGCCCTGACGTTCTGCTGACGATGACATCATGCCGATCCCCGCGAGCATTCTCGAACGCGTCGAAACCTTTCATCGCAATCATGACACCTACGTGGCGGCGGGTTACACCGAGACCGAGCTGCGCCGCGAGTTTCTTGATCCTTTGTTTAAAGCGTTGGGCTGGGATATCGCCAATGAGGCGGGCTACGCCGAGGCCTACAAGGACGTGGTGCATGAGGATGCGCTGAAAATTGGCGGCGACACCAAGGCCCCCGATTACTCGTTTCGTATCGGCGGCACGCGTAAATTTTTCGTTGAGGCCAAGAAGCCGGGCGTGCGCATCAAGTCCGATCCGGCGCCCGCGGCGCAGCTTCGCCGCTATTCTTGGTCGGCCAAGCTGCCGCTCGGTATCGTGACCGATTTTGACGAGTTCGCGATCTACGACACGCGCATCAAGCCGAAGCAAAGCGACAAGGCCGCGGTCGCACGCATCTTCTATTGCACTTACGAGGAATACGCCGAGCGGTGGGACGAGATCGCAGCGATCTTTGCGCGCGAGTCGGTGCTCAAGGGCTCGTTCGACAAATACGCCGCCACGAACAAAGGCCGTCGGGGCACGACGGAGTTTGACGACGCGTTTCTGGCCGACATGGAGCACTGGCGGGCGCTGCTGGCGCGCAACCTCGCGCTGCGCAATGACGCGCTCACGCAGCGCGACCTGAAC
>JADLBI010000015.1 GCA_020847775.1 Opitutaceae bacterium | reverse complement strand
CGCGTGGGCCTTCGACAAAGGCGTGCCCGTTGGCGGTCTGCACCGGGACGTCCGTCTGAAGATTGGTCGGCGGCCGAGCCAACACGAGGACTGGGCAGCTTTGGTTAGCCTCGCCGATCAAGTCCACCAGCTCAGCGCGCGGCCGGGCAAAATCCACCCAACGCAACTCCACCTTGGCCTTGAGCGCCGGGAAAAACTCCAGCAAGCCCGCGGCTTCAACGCAGCCGGGGCAATAATAGGGCCCCTGCCCTTCTTGCTTAAACCCGGGCTTGATCACATAGAGCCGATCCTTGGTCGTGTTCTGATTCATAAAAATTGCGGTCAGGCCAGCGCCTGGGCGAGGTCTTGCTGCAAGTCGCGCCCGTCTTCCACGCCGACGGAAAGTCGCACCAAACCCTCGCTGATGCCGGCTTGCTGGCGCTCGGCCAAAGTGAGCGTGCGGTGCGAGGTGCGGCTGGGGATGCAAATCAAGCTCTCCACCCCGCCCAAACTGAGCGCGGGAAAGATCACGCGCAAACGCGTGAGCAATTGGTCCACGCGACCGGGGTCGGCCAACTCAAACGAGAGCATGCCGCCGAAGCCGCGCATCTGCGCCGCCGCCACCGCATGGGAGGGATGCGTCGCCAAGCCCGGATAATTGACGCGCACCACCGCGGGATGCTCCTGCAAAAACCGCGCGATGCGCCCGGCGTTTTCGTTGTGCCGCTGCATGCGCAGCGCGAGGGTTTTCAAACCGCGCTCAAGCTGGGCGCAGGCGTGCGCATCCAACATGCCGCCGTGATTTATCGCGCCCTCCGCCAGTCGGCGGATAATCTCGGCCGAGGCGACCACCACGCCGGCGTTGAGGTCGCTGTGACCGTTGAGATATTTCGTCGCGCTGTGCACCACCACATCGAAACCGAGCGCGATGGGGTTCTGGTTGATGGGCGTGGCGAAGGTGTTGTCGATCACCGTCAACACCCCGCGGGCCCGGCCGAGCTTGGCCACCGCGGCGATATCAAAACAGCGCAACAACGGGTTGGACGGCGACTCGATATAGATGAGCCGCGTGGTGGGGCGCGCCGCGGCGGCGATGGCGGCCTCATCGCGGGCAAAGGTTGCCTCCACGCCGAAGGCCCGCAACTCGCGCGTCACAAAATGCTGGGTGCCGCCATAAAGATCGGCCTGAAACACCGCGTGGTCGCCGGGCTTGAGGAACGTGAGCAACAAGGTGGAGATCGCGGCCATGCCCGAGCCGAACACGAGGGCGTCCTCGCCTTGCTCCAACGCGGCGAGCTTGCGCGCGACCACGCGCTGATTCGGCACATTGTAGTAGCGTGGATAGATGTTCTCACCCGTCGCGTTGGGATAGGCAAAAGCCGTGGAGGGAAAGATGGGGCTGCACGCGCCGCCGGTCGCGGGATCAAGGTGGGTGCCGGCATGAATGCAAAGCGTGTCCGGCCGCAGCGCGTGACCGGTTCGGGGTTGGGCGGATTGGCTCAAGTCGGGGGTTGGGTTGGAAGGTTTGGTTAGCGCGCTTTCGCGTCATCCGCGAAATCATCGAATTCCGCCAGATAACACGGCGGGCTGGCAAACCCTTCCGACCGCGCGGTGACTCGCGCCGTTTTCGCCGCCGCGGGCGAAGCCCGCCGCTTGGCGCGCTTTTTCAAAAACCGGCGGAGGGCGACCACGTTGTTGTGCTCGGCATCGTGCGAGCTGAACAGCAGCGTGACCTTCCCCTGTTTCGCCGCGTCCAAAATCGGCTGCCACGCGTCAGGGCGCTGTTTGAGTTCGGCCTCATAGCGCCGTTGAAACTCCGGCCATTTCGCCGGGTCGTGACTGAACCATAGGCGCAGCTCGGTGCTGGGCGCGGCGTCCTTCAGCCATCCGTCCAACCGCAAAGCCTCCTTTTTAATCCCGCGCGGCCAAAGTCGCTCCACCAACAGGCGCATGCCGTCGGTTTTCGCTGCTGGATCGTAGGCGCGTTTAATCTGTAGCCTATTACTTTCAGTCCGCGACGGCGTTTTAGGAGTCGCCGCAATAGTCACACGCGTGCTCATGCCGACAAGCTACGCCGCCTCCACCACCCCGTCAAATCCCCGTCCGGGAAGTATGACAGCGCGTGAGGATCGCCGCGCTCACGCGCCCAACTGCTGACGGGCGGCATCACTCAACATCGCGATGGACCATGGCGGCTCGAAGACCATCGCCACTTCCACGTTCTTGACGCCGGGCAAGGCGGCGACCGCCTGCTTCGCGCCTTCGTGAATCCACCCCCCCGATGGGCAGGCGGGCGTGGTCAACGTCATCGTTACCGCGACGTTTCCATCGTCGCATTCGACGCTGTAAATCAGACCCAAATCGACGATGTTCACCCCGAATTCGGGATCGGGGATCGTGCGCAGCGCGGCCCAAACCGCATCAGCATCAGGCGGGGTGATCATGGGGATGATTTTACTTCCACAGGTTTAGCGGCGGCAGCCAGCCACAGGTGACGCAGCACGATCAGCATATCCGCGACAAACAACGCCACGCCGACGGCCAGTAGCCAGACGCCGGCGCGGAGCCACAGTGGTTGCAGCGTCCACACGCCGACCAACAGCGGAATGGTGGCGAGACCCAGCAGGGCCAACCCCCAGCGCTCCAGCCGCGCGTTGGCCAACGTGCTCGCGGAAGGCGTCGGCCCACGGCCCACGCGCGGACCGTAGGCGCGCATCCAAGTCAGGAAGGGCACGATCTTGCACATCATGCCGGCGAAGCACGGCAGCAATCCGCCAAAAATAATCAGTACCGCGTAAAACATCCCGCGCAGTCCGCCCGGTTGCGAGCCGTCGCCCTCGCCCAATAGCACCGCCACGCCAACGACCGCCGACGCGATCAGGCAGGCGCCGCCGCGCAAAAACGTTTTGAGCCCGGGGTCCAGCGCGCGTTTCTTCCGACTCGCCAAGGCCCGCGCGAGGCCCACACCCGAGCACACCATGCCCGCCGTGATGCTCACCGCCGCCACCTGCGCCAAGAGTCCCAGATGCCAGGCCAGCGCCGGTGCCAGCACGAGCAAACCGCCTTGGCTCAGCCACAGCCCGGTGTTGGCCAACCGCCAATCGCGGACCTCGCCCAGCGTGAACATGGGCACGAGTTGAAACCCCACGCCTTGCAGTAGCGTCAGGAAAAAACCCGCGAGACCAACATGCGCGTGAGCCCGCAACAGCGCCACCGGGTCGATGGGGATGAAATTCCACCAGCGATTGGCCGCCAGCAAAAGCCCGAGCAGCACCGTAACCAGCAACCACCCGGCCGCGAGCAGCAACGACCACGCCACCGCGCCGCGTCGTCCCGATCGCCGCACCGTTCGCCATGTGTTTACCGCAAAGAGCAATATGCCCAACGCCGTTGCGAACCCGAAATGACCCAGCTCCTTCAAATCCCAACACCAGAATGACCACACCATGCCGGGCACGCCAAACGCATGCAGCCCGAGGTGCCACCAGCCGTAGCGTTCACTGGCCAGTGTCGTGCCCAATGCCACCGGCGCCAGTTGATAAACCGCGCCGCAGGCCACCGTCACAAAAACCCCCAGCACCCACGCATGGGTCAGCGCGACCACGTGCGGATGCGCGTGCGGCAACGCGAGGGATTCGGGCGCCCACCCCAACAGCGCGGTCGCCGCCACCAGCCAGATTAGGCCGAGGCCCATGAATGCCAGTGGCAATCGCCCTTGCGCCGCCAGCCAACTGCCCGACATGGCCGGGCGGGCGGCGGGCGGCGGAGAGTTTTTCGGAGTCGGATCAGGCACGGGTGAGCACCGTTACCCAACTGCCATCAGCTTGTTCCTGGCAATCACTGTTGAAGCCACGCTGCTCGGCCTCGCCAAACAGATGACAGGGTTCGCGATCGGTATGGGCCCGCAACGTCGTGTTGGCGGGCAGCGCTTCCAGCGCGTCGAGGATGCGCACGAGCGGCTCCGGTGGTTCCAGCCCACGCACATCAATCGACTGCTGGCTGCCCACGGTGACAGGCGCGGCGGCCTGTTTGGCGGCAAGTGACGGAGTCGGCGCCGCGCTCCGGACTTCTAGCAGCTTGGTGATTTTTACCCGGAACTCCTCCGGGCCGCGCTCCAGATAGTCCCATGAAAACGCGCCGCTGAACTCGGCGGAAAACTGGTAATAGAGCGGCACCGGATCGTGATCATTGAGCAGCACGAAATGCTGGCCAACCGGCAGGTCGAACCAGCGTTGGAAAATCTGCGCGTGCTTCACGCGGCCGGGAATCGGGCGCACGTCGAAAACGACATTGGCGGCTTGGGCGGAGTCGGAAGAGGGTGAGTTTGAATTTTGGTTCATCATTCTAGGTATGGTTATGAGCTGCGCTCCGTCATCACGAGCGGAGCGATGAAAGGCCCAATATCGCACAAAAACCCTGCGCCGCCTTGATGCGCATCAAGCCCCCATCACATTTGCCGAAACTCGCGCGGGGTCGATGCAGTCTAGCGAGTTAAGCCAAGCGTCCCTGGTGTATAGATTCTGCGTGGGGCATTTGAGGATAGGGGCGGTTGATCTCAACCGCCCAGTTTG
>JADLBI010000014.1 GCA_020847775.1 Opitutaceae bacterium | reverse complement strand
CAGATTGGCGAGCGACGCGGGTGGACTCGGCCAGACCCGGCTGCCGCCACGCCGAGCCCAGTTGCGTCAAAACGTCCGGCCAGTCCGGCTGCGCCGCCGTCCATGCGGCGTATTGGCGCAACCGTCGCCGGGGATGGTTCGCCGGGCGCACGCCGCAGCGCGCCCAGTTCGCCCGCTCGTCGAGTAGCATTGCCTCGATCATGTCGGCCGAAATTCCGTGCCAAGCCGTCAACGGATGCCGCGCGGCGAGATTAAGCATCGGCACGCGGTTGAAACGATAGCCCAGCACCTCCAGCGCCGTTTGATGGCAAGCGGCCGCGTAGCCCAGCCGCTCCACCCGCACTTTCGCGTAGTGTGCTTTCCGCTGCCAGCGCCGCATCGCACCCTCGCGTAAACGCCGCGCGATCTCCGTCGTATCCAGTCGGCGCAATTCCTCCCGCAAACGGTCGCCGCCGCGGTTCGACAAATGCGCCACCGCCTCATCCGACGCATACTCCTCCAGATCATGACGCAAAAGGGTCAACAAACTGCCAACCGGAATCGCCGCGCCATCGTGCCCAATAGTGCGATGCGTCGCGCTCGGCGGGAAAAGCACCACATGCAACACGACGTTGCGATACGCCGGATCCTGCGCGTGACGATGCGCCGCCCAATCCTCCGCGTGGAGATGCAGCTCCACGTCGCCAGTCCGCACGACACCGCCGATGCGGATTCTTGCCTGGCGAAAATCGGGGCCGCCCAGGCCATTCCACTTGCCGCGATGCTCAATCACCACCGCGCGTCCGTCCATCGTGACCAACCGCTCCCGGTCAAAATCGCCCCGATCCCAAATCTGCTGCAACAACCGTTCGTAAAAAGTAAACGGCCCATACAACCCCTGCACTTCGGCCACGGCGTAATTGGGGCTGCCACCTTTCATAACGGCAATCTGTTCCGGCCGAGAAAGCTGGACAAGCCCGCGTTTTCGCAAAGCTTGAATCCGACGCGATCAACCGGTGGGGTGGCAGAGTGGTCTATCGCGGCGGTCTTGAAAACCGCTGAGCCGCAAGGTTCCGGGGGTTCGAATCCCTCCCCCACCGCCAGCCTTCGCCCAGCCTACGGCTGGCAAGCCATCCACTGAACCTCCGGAAAGTTCCGTCAACGACTTTGTGCGAAGGCGGGCCCACGTAGCACACTTCAGTTATGCACTACGTCTATCTGTTGAGTAGCCACCGAAATCCACAGAAACACTATGCTGGATTCACCCACGATCTGAAAAAGCGCCTCGCCAGCCATAACACCGGTCAGAATCAATCCACTGCCGCAGACCGTCCTTGGAATCTTGCCGCCTTCTTTGCTTTTCCCTCAGAGCAGAAAGCCCTCGCGTTTGAACGTTACCTAAAAAGCGGGTCAGGAAGGACCTTTGCGAAAAGGCATTTTTACTGAAGCTCCCTCA
Organism: Opitutaceae bacterium; assembly: GCA_020847775.1. Lineage (GTDB taxonomy): Bacteria > Verrucomicrobiota > Verrucomicrobiia > Opitutales > Opitutaceae > Cephaloticoccus. The sequence continues at coordinate 5,461 of JADLBI010000014.1, read as the reverse complement.
TGCCTTCATCAGAAAATCCCGCGCCGCCTCGAAACCCGTTTTCTCGCGCGCGACTTCGCCGTTGATGTCCGCGTCTTCCAACTCGATGGAGACGAAACCCTGATAACCTGCGTCACGCAGCACGCCGAGCAATTCGCTCCACGGCGCGTAGCCCTTGCCCGGAATCGTGTAGCGCCACGTCCACCCGCCCCAGCCCAGCGGCTCGCCAAACGCGCCGGCCTGCTCGTGGCCGATTTCATACTGCCGTTCCGCGTCAACGAACGTGTCTTTGCCGTGCACGTGCACGACCTGCGGCGCAAATTCGCGCACGAAACGCAACGGATCGATCCCCATGCGGATCAGGTGCGAGGGATCATAGTTGATACCGTAGTGCGGCGAGTTCATCTCCCGCAAAAACGCGCGATACGACTCGGGGTTGCAGCAATGCGCGTTGCAGCCCGGCCAGCCTTCGATCGCGATGCGCGTATTCGTTTCGCGCAACACCTCGCGCAACTGGCCGTAACTCTCGACCATATGACGGAACGTCTCCTTGCGCGGCAGGTTCACGTCCTCCGCCAGCATCACGGCAAAGTGGATCTTGCCGCCGTTGGCCGCAGTGGCGCGGATCGCCGTTTGCGCCAGGTTCACCGTTTCGCGCCGTCGTCCGGCATCGGCGGAAAGCATTCCCAACCACTCGCGCTCGAACAGATCAACGGTGCCCACCGTTAGCCCGGCCCGGCCCCACTCCGCCATCGTGTCGCGCTGGTTGGCAAAAATATCCACACACCCAAAACCCGCTTGCGCGGCCCAAGCCGCGGTCTCCGCGACAGGTTGGGCGGCGAGCGGGCCGGTGAGTCGAATACCAATGGGAAAACCACCGGTGCCGGTGCGGGCGGGTGTCGAGATCATACGCGCAGAAGCCTATGCCTAGACCCGCAGCGGCCAAGCCATCACTCGCGGCGCCCACCGGCGATGATCATCAGAATATGCAGCAATGAACCCAAGGCGGCCACAAAGGCGGCCACATAAGTCAGTGCCGCGGCGTCGAGCGTTTCGTTGACGCCGGGCATCTCATCGCGATCGAGAATACCGAGGGTGACCAGTTGCGCCTTGGCGCGGCGGCTGGCGTCGAACTCCACCGGCAGTGTGACGAGCTGGAACAGCACAATCACACCCAGCGCCACCGCTCCGAGGGTTAGCAGGTTATAGCCCATAGCCGACCCGGCAAACGACACCAACAAAATGCCGGCCAAGATGACATAGTTGGAAACGCTCGCCGCGATCTGTGTGGCCGGTGCCATGGTCTGGCGCACCGTCATCATCGCGTAGCCCACTTTGTGCTGAATGGCGTGCCCGGCCTCGTGCGCGGCGACGCCGAGCGCGGCAAGGCTGGTGCCACGGTAGTTCATTTCCGATAGCGCCAAGCGCTTCTTGATCGGATCGTAGTGGTCGGTCAATTGGCCGGGCACTTGAATGATTTCGACGTCATTAATCCCGGCCGAACGCATGACGGCCTCGGCCGCCTCGCGACCCGTGATGCGGCCGCGCGAGCCGATGCGGACGTTTTTGTTGTAGGCGCTGTGAATGCGCGACTGCGCATACAAGCCGAACAACATGGGAATGATAATCAGGATAATCCAGATGAGCATGGTAAAAAGGGTTCCGCCCACCTTAACCACTTCCAGCCGGTTGCAAGCCCAACCGGCCCAAATAGAAAAAAGCCGCGGGGTTATAAGCTCCGCCGCTTTTGAAATTGTAGGGCGGGATCGCTGATCCCGCCAAGTCGGATGCGCTCAGTTGGGCGAGGCGGGATCAGGCGATCCCGCCCTACAATCGCACGCTCAGACGAGCGGCTTGACGTCCACCCACTTGCGCTTCGCCCAGGACTGAATGCCGAGCTCGGCGAGTTGCACGCCCTTGGCGCCTTCAAACAGGTTCCAGCGGAAGGGCTCGTCCTTCACGACGTGGCGCAGGAAGAGTTCCCACTCAACCTTGAACGCGTTGTCGTAAACGCCTTGGTCCGGCACGCGCACCCAGCCGTCCTTGTATTTGATCGGGCTGTCCACGTCGGGATTCCAAACGCAGCGCGGTGTGGCGGCGATGGATTGGGCCTTGCAATCGCGCAGACCGGCGACGGCCGTGCCGTGCGTGCCGTCAACGTGCAGCGTGAGCAAGTCGTCGCGATCCACGCGGGTCGTCCACGAGGAATTGAAGTGGCAGATCACGCCGTTGGTGAGTTCAAACGTGGCGTAGGCCGCGTCATCGGCGGTGCACTTGTAGGGCTTGCCCGCTTCATCCCAACGTTGCGGGATGTGCGTCGCACCGAGGCAGGTGAGGCTCTTGATGTCGCCGAAGAGATTTTGAATCACATACTGCCAGTGGCAGATCATGTCCACGATGATGCCGCCGTCCTCCTCCTTGCGGTAATTCCACGACGGACGTTGCAGTTTTTCGTGCTCGCCGGTGAAGACCCAGTAGCCGAATTCGCCTCGCACGGAGAGCACCTGGCCGAAGAAGCCTTGGTCCATGAGCCACTTCAGCTTCACGAGGCCGGGCAGCCAGAGCTTGTCCTGCACCACGCCGTGCTTGAGGCCGGCGGCTTCGACTTCCTTCGCCAGGGCGACAGCCTCGGTCGAGGTCGTGGCGGTGGGTTTCTCGCAATAAACATGCTTCTTGGCGGCGATGGCCTTGCGCACGCCGATCGGACGCTGGCCGGTCAAGGTCGCGTCGAAATAGACTTGGTTGTTCGGGTCGGCCAGCGCGGCGTCGAGGTTGGTCGTGTAGCGCTTGACGCCGGCGCGCGCCGCGAGGGCTGCGAGCTTGGTCTCGCTGCGCCCGACGAGGATCGGATCAGGCATGATCACTTCGGAGTCGCTCAGTTTGACGCCGCCTTGATCGATGATGGCCTTGATCGAACGCAGCAAATGCTGGTTCGTGCCCATGCGTCCGGTGACGCCGTTCATGATGATGCCGACTTTATGTGTAGTCATAGTGGGAACAGGGGTTGGAAAGGAGCCGAGTTTACCTTGCCGCCCGGACTTGCGTTAGAACGTTTCCGACTTTTGATAGCACACTTCCGATATGCCCGCCTGGAGCCCCATCCTCATTCAAAAGATCGAGATTCACGCCCTTGGCTTCGTGCTACGCAAACTCCAGCTCAACCGCCACCGCGACACCGAGGTCGCCCCGCACCGCCACGATTACACGCAGCTCATTCTCTTTTTGACCGGCGAAGGTCTGCAGACCGTCAACCGTCGCCAACGCCACGCCCACACCGGCGATTTGTTCATCATTCCCGCCGGCACGCCGCATGGCTTCACCGCGCTCGAATCGAGCCGGCCGCTCTGCCTCGTGCTCGACTACGAAGTCAAAGACAGCCCCAAGCCCCGCACGCTGCATCGCCGACTGGCCCCGGAAACCCTCCATGAATTGCACGGGCTACTCGCCCAGGTGCCGCCCAAGGGTCGGCTAACCCTCGCCGACTACGCGCCCATTCTCGCCGTGATTGCGCGTCTGCTCGGTCACAGCCCGGTCGCGCCCGTGCCTTCACCCACGCCGCAACTTTTCGAAAAAGTGCGGCCACTGCTAAATGCACCGACGGCCTTGGCCGAGGTCGCCCGCCAAACCGGTTATCACCCGGACCATCTCACCCGCCGGCTCAAACACGAAACCGGGCTCGGCCTGCGCGCGATGCGTAATCGCCTGCGCTTGGAATCCGCCCAGCGCGCCCTGCGTGAAGAAGCCACCATCGCCGAGGCCTCGGCCAAGACCGGCTTTGACGATCCCAATTATTTCGCCCGCTGGTTTCGCCGGCAGACCGGCCAAAGCCCCAGCGTGTATCGCGCCACAATTTGAGTAAACAGAAGGATGTGCTCGTGTAACCCAGAATCCCGTTGCGAACGCGGTTGATTGTCCAGCTGGTCAAAAATCAACTTATGATCCCTTCCGCGACCTCAGTTCGTCTGCTACGGCAATCGCAACTTGATCGGATCCTGCCGGTTGTCCCAAATGCGGACGATTTCTATCAGGCGCGCGGCCTCGTTCGCCCGGTAAATAATTAGATAATGTCGATGCGCGAGTTTGCGCAGGCCCGGCCGTTGCCGCACCGGCGCGCCACGTTGCGGGAACTGGTCGAGTTGAAAGATCAGCGCAACCAGTTCTAGGCCAATGCGCTCGGCAGCAGACGAGCTTTTTTGCGCGAGGAACGCGACCACCTTGCCTAGGTCGGCGTCGGCCTCGTCGGTCAGCGCGACCCGCCAGCCCATTGCCGCACTCTGGTTTCGATTTCGTCGCGGGTTACTTCACGCGCACCATCTGTCTCCAGCGAGCGCATACCCTGATCGATGGCGGCCAACAGTTCGGAAGACTCTTCGTCGTGTTCGGATAGCCAGTGGCGCACCTTCGCCACCTCACGCGGCGGCAAGGTTTGAAGATGATGGATCACGTCGGTTGCAGTCATGGCACCACCTTAGGCATCCGCGCATTCCCCGCAAGTCTGGCTTCCTCTCCGACGATTTCTGCAATGTGTTGTACTTTGATTTGCTCCACGGGGCGTCCTTGTTCCTTGGAGATCAGACATTTCGGGGGCGCGCATAATTGCAATAGCGATGCGTCAGTCTTGCGTTCTCGGGTATGGTTTGTCCCCCGCGCCAATATTGTTCAATGTGATCGACGGCCGAGTCATCGACCTCCGAAATTGCCTGTCCGCAGATTTTGCAGGTGGGATTCGCCGCAAACAGCTGCTCTTTCAACTGACGGGAAAAACAGCGGGGCTGCACGCGATGTTCGCGGAGGATGCCTTCAACCAAGCTACGCGTGAGATCGAACCGCCGCTTCACCATTTCCTGTGAGCTGGTGCTACGCTCGATCGCTTCACGAAAATCAGTACTGTTCGCCATGAGGTCGATCCAGCCTTCGCGCAACGAATCCAAGGCGGCCATCACTTGATTACGATCTTTGTCCCAGAACACGCCCATCAGCACGTCGTAGAGTGAGGCATTGAATTTTTTGGGCTCCCAGTGACCGCTGGGATTCCGGGCATCACCCGGGTAATAGCGTTTGAACGCGTGCTGTGCGCCTAGAAGTGAGCGGATGTTCTGTAGCGCATTTTTGAAGGCGGCGCGGATCGCCTCTGCCTCAACTTCCGAAAGATTCTGGTGGTGCTCCATGTCATGGTTAAAAAACCGCTTCATGGGTGACGTGTATTTTAAGTAGGTTGCGTGGTAAAATGCAGCGAAGCGGAGGACCAATTCGACATCGCGCATGCGCTTGTCGGATGCTCTGATGCCCAGCAAGGCGCGGAAATCGGGCTCGGTGGCGAGCGCCTTGATGAGCTCATTATAGGGTCCGCGAAACACACAGTTACGCAGCTCCATATCATTGAGCGGCTCCGAGCCTGTATTGAGACGCTCGAAAATCTCGAACTTCAAGTGAGCATCGCTCTGCAAATAAATGTTTGAGATGATGCCACAGATGCACAGAT
>JADLBI010000013.1 GCA_020847775.1 Opitutaceae bacterium | reverse complement strand
GTCGCGGTTCACGGCAGCGCCGCGCGTCGGAGCGCACGGCCCACCTTGCAAACTGACATCACTTCCGGTTGCGCCTGCCGCCGGGGGGGACACTGGCAAACGGGTTGAAAACACCGCGCGAGTCGTGCCAACTCTTGGGCGATGACTCCGGAAACCGCGCAGCAAAAGATCGCTGAACTTCGCGCCGAGGTGGCGCGACATGATGAGCGCTACCACCGTCAGGCGCAGCCGGAGATTTCCGATTTCGATTACGATCAACTGAAACGCTCGCTGGCGGAGCTGGAGGCGCGGTTTCCGCAATTTGCGACCGGCGAATCACCGACTGGGCGCGTGGGCGACGATCGCGCGGAAGGGTTCGCAACCTATCGGCACCGGCTCCCGATGCAAAGTCTCGACAACACTTATTCCGAGGCGGAGCTGCGTGAATTCCACACGCGTTTGGGCCGGGTGCTGGAGCGCGTTGAGCTGGACTACGTGGTGGAGCCCAAGATCGACGGGCTGGCCGTCAGCCTGACTTACGAGCACGGCAAACTCGTGCGCGCGGTCACACGCGGCAATGGGGTCGAAGGCGATGATGTCACGGCCAACATTCGCACGATCAAAACCCTGCCGGACGAATTGAAGCCGGTGAAAGACGCGCCGATCCCGGAGGTCATCGAGATTCGCGGCGAGGTTTACATGACGTTGGCGGAATTCGCGCGCATCAATGTCGATCGGGAGGAGGCCGGCGAGCCGCTCTACGCCACTCCGCGCAACCTGGCCGCCGGCACGTTGAAACTGCTCGACCGCGCGGAAGTCGCCGCGCGCAAACTGGAGATCGTGCTCTACGGGCTGGGTTACTGTGAACCAGTCGGCGCGGTGGGCGAAACGCAGAGCGGCTTTCATGCGCTCGTGCGAGGGTGGGGCCTGCCAACAGTGGAGAAAACCTGGACCGCGCCTAGCATCGACGAAGTGTGGGCGGCGGTGCAGGAGCTTGATCGGATGCGCCGCGATTTTTCCTACGCGACCGATGGCGCGGTGGTGAAACTCGACCCGCTCAAATTGCAACGCGAAGCGGGCGGCACGAGCAAGGCGCCGCGCTGGGCGATGGCCTACAAATTCGCGGCCGAGCGCGCGGAGACTTTGCTCAAGGGCGTCACGATTCAAGTCGGCCGCACGGGCGTGTTGACGCCGGTGGCGGAGTTGGAACCGGTGCAACTCGCCGGCACGACGGTGTCGCGCGCGACGCTGCACAATCGCGACGAGATCGCGCGCAAGGACATTCGCATCGGCGATCGCGTTTATGTCGAGAAGGCCGGCGAGATCATCCCCGTGGTGCTCGGCGTCAACACGGCCAAGCGCACGCCGGAATGCGTGCCGTATGCGTTTCCGGCCAACTGTCCGGTGTGCGCGACGCCGGTTGTGCAGCTTGCGGGCGAGGTGGCGTTGCGCTGTCCGAATTACGCATGTCCCGTGCAGGTGCGCCGCCGGGTGCAGCACTTCGCGTCGAAGGGCTGTCTCGACATTGACGGACTCGGCGTCGCGATGGTGGACACACTGGTGGACAAAAGCTGGGTGCGCGGCATCGCTGATCTTTATCGATTAAATCGCGATGATCTGCTCACGCTCGGCAAGAGCGTGGAAAAATCCACCGACAACCTGCTGGCGGCGATTGAGGCGAGCAAACGCGCCGAGCTTTGGCGCGTGATCCACGGGCTCGGCATCACGCACGTCGGCGCGACCGCGGCGAAGGATCTGGCCAAGCACTTTGGCAATCTGGAAGCGCTGGCCGCGGCCAAATACGAGAATTTCATCGCCGGGAATAAAGAGAGCGTGATCAACGGCATCGGCGAAACAATGGCGCTGGCGATTATCGCGCATTTTCAAAAACCCGAAAACGCCGCGTTGGCGCGCGAGTTGAGCGAACTCGGGGTCAACCCGGTCGCGCCGGAAACAGCCGCGCCGACCGGCAACCGGTTCGCCGGGAAAACCTACGTTTTGACCGGCACGCTGCCGTCGATGACGCGAGACGAGGCGGGCGCGAAGATCGAGGCCGAGGGCGGCAAGGTCAGCGGCAGCGTCAGCAAAAAAACGAGCTATGTGCTCGCGGGCGCCGAGGCGGGGTCGAAATTGGAGAAAGCCCAGGCGCTCGGCGTGACGGTGATCGACGAGGCGGAATTTCTGCGGATGCTCGCGGCGGAGTGACGCGCCTCAACCCGGAGGCCAAGCGAGCTGACGGCCGCCGAGCAGATGGACGTGCAGATGGGGCACGGATTCGCCGCCGTGGGGGCCGTTGTTGATCACGATACGATAACCGGCGGCGAGTTGGAACTGGCGCGCGAGTTGCGCCGCGGTGAGGAGCAAATGCCCGAGCAGCAGCCCATCCTCCAATGCGGCTTCAGCGACGCGGGTGACCGGTTTCTTGGGGATGACCAGAATATGCACCGGGGCCTGCGGCTGAATGTCGTGAATCGCGACGCATTGCGCGTCCTCGTGCGCGATCTGGGCGGGGATCTCGCGAGCGATGATTTTCTCGAACAACGTCATGCCTGGACCATGCGAACCAAGGACGCCCGGCTCAAACGTATTTGGCGCGGCCCGTCATGACTTCGACGAGTCGCGGGT
>JADLBI010000012.1 GCA_020847775.1 Opitutaceae bacterium | reverse complement strand
TCCTGCATGAACTGCGCGGTGGCGCAGTTAAGCATGTCCACATTGACGTGGGTGACAGGGCGAAAGCTGCCACGCTCCACCAGAATCGCCTTTTTGTGGAGCACTTCGGATGGCTGTAGAACGCCGCCTTTGGGGCTGAACATCACGGCATTAGTGAGGCCGTGTTGCACGAGCAGAAGGGAGGTCAGGCGGTTGTCCACGCCGGAAAATTCCGATCCACGGAATTCCAGCATATCCACCTCGATCCGGTCGGCACTTAGGTTGTCGAGCAAAGACTCGATGAATCGGCTCGGGTCGGACCGGTAGTAAAACGCGCCATAAAGCAGGTTGGTGCCGACGATGCCGAGGGCCTCCTGCTGCAGGATGTTTTCTTTGTCCCACATGCGCACATGCATGACGATGTCACTGGCCTCCCCACCGGGTTGCGACTGGAAGCGCACACCCATCCAACCGTGTTGTTCATTGGTGCCGGCAAAGTTGCGGGCCGAGACAGTGTCGGCGAAGACGAAAAATTCGGTGCGGTCGCCGCGCTCCTTGGTTAGACGCTCATTAAGCAAGTCGTACTCATGGTCCAGCATCAATGCGAGTCGTTCCTGGGAGACGTAACGCGGTGATTTGCCGTAGATGGCATCGCTGAAGGTCATATCGTACGCGGAGATGGTCTTGGCAATTGTGCCAGAGGCTCCGCCAGCGTGAAAGAAAACGCGGGCCACTTCCTGACCGGCGCCGATTTCGGCAAAGGTGCCGTACTTGCCGGGATCCAAATTTATGGTGAGCGCTTTGCGATTTGTGGTCAGGAGTTCCTTCTTCTCGCTCATGGTGGGGAGACGATGAACGGGAAGGACGCGCAGAGCAATCAGTTCGTGTTCGCAGCGGTCGCCTGTGGAGAGACCGTGAAAGGTTAGTCTGGCAGCGGATAACCGGGAGGGTATGGTTAACACCATGAAGAATTTTCTATCCTCCATGCTCGGTGCGCTCGCGGCCATGATGATTTTCGCCGCGGGAGTGTTCGCTTTTGCGCTGCTGCTGGTGGTGGTGATTAAGACACTGGGCGAGCAGCAACCGAGCGTGGAATCCGGTTCCTATCTGGTCCTCGATTTATCCGCGAATTTTACGGACGCGCCGAAAGAGGTGAATTTGGGGGCATTGGCCGGGGAGGATACCGAAACCATCCAGATACGTGCCGCTACGCAGGCTATCCGCGCGGCGTCTGGTGATGCGCGTATCAAAGGGCTGTTCCTGACCGGTGCGGTACAACCAGCGGGCCTAGGCTCAGGCTACGCGGCCATGCGAGAATTGCGCGAGACCCTGCTCGACTTCAAGGCGACCGGGAAACCCATCCAAGCCTACCTGACTGATGCGATGACGCGGGATTATTATCTGGCGTCTGTGGCGGACGACATTGCGCTCGATCCTTATGGCACGCTGATCATGCCAGGGCTGGCCAGCGAGTCCATGTTCTTTGGTGAGGCCTTTGCGCGTTATGGAATTGGCGTACAATTGGCCCGAGCCGGACGTTTCAAGGGAGCCGCCGAGCCGTTTGTGCGCAAAAATCTCAGCGCTGAAAACCGCGAACAGCTGCAAGATTTGCTCGATGATTTGTGGGGGAGCCTCACCACCGAGATGGCACTGAGCCGAAATCTAGACCGCAAGGCTCTGCAGAAAACCGTGGATACGGAAGGTATGATCATGGCGGAGTCCGCCTTGAATCAAGGGTTGGTTGATCGCTTGGCCTATCGCGACGAAATTTTGGACGAATTGAAAAAGGCGACCGACCGCGCCGGGTCGGCCCTACCGTTTAAGCAGATTTCCCTGCGTAGGTATGCCGAACTACGCCAACCCGAAAGCGGAGGCCGTCAGCGGGTGGCAGTCTTGTATGCGGAGGGCGATATCGTTAACGGCGAAGGTGATTGGGCTCAGGTTGGCGGCGATCGGTTTTCACGAGAATTGCGAGCTTTGCGACAGGATAACAACGTCAAGGCCATCGTGCTACGCGTGAACAGTCCGGGGGGCAGCGCGTCCGCTTCGGAAACCATTCAACGTGAGATGCGACTAGCGGCGAAGGAGAAGCCAGTGGTCGTGTCGATGGGCTCTTACGCGGCGTCGGGGGGATACTGGATTTCGGCCTATGCGAAGCGAATTTATGCCGAGCCCACCACCATCACCGGGTCGATTGGGGTTTTCGGTTTGCTGTTTGATGTCAAGCAGCTGGCGGCAAATTGGGGTGTGAGTTTTGACGGCGTGAAAACTGGCCAATTCGCAGACGCGTTGTCGATCAGTCGGCCGAAGACTGACGCTGAAATGTTGATTGTGCAGCGTTCGGTGGACTGGATTTACGGCGAGTTTCTGAAAAAGGTGGCGGAGGCGCGCGGGCTGGAGCCCAGTTTTGTGCAAGGCATCGCGCAGGGGCGTGTTTGGTCTGGCGCTGAAGCCAAGCAATTGGGATTGGTGGACGAACAAGGCGGCCTAGAGGAGGCGATCACTTTTGCCGCCAAAGAGGCAGGACTCGGGGCGGACTACCGCGTGGCAGAAT
>JADLBI010000011.1 GCA_020847775.1 Opitutaceae bacterium | reverse complement strand
GCGGGGCAGCGACGAAATAGGCGTGTTTCCTACCGCCGCCTCTGCGCCCAAGACTGGCGGGGTCGACACGTTTGCCGGGGCAGCGGCCGCGGTCGCCGCCGCTTCCTTGCGCGTGGTCAGGATCAAGGTGTAAACCACAATGCCGAGGCCGAGCATCCCGAGCACCTTCCACAGGAAAAAGCCGAGGAATGGCACGGTGTAGAGCAGCAAAATAATCACGCTGCCGACCAGCGTGGCCATCGCCACATGGTTCATGGCCCCGCCGCCAAAATAGCGCGTGATGCGGCGGCCGAGCCAGGCGTGCACCACGGCCTTGCCAAAGAGTGTGCCGAAAAACACCGCCGCCGCCAGAAAGGGGATCAAGATGATGCCGATACCGGTGATCGCCAGCAGCACGAACAAGATCGGCGTGAGCAACACGCTGAGCAACATCGTGAGGAGCGAATAACCCGGACGTTGTTCAAACGTCTCCGCGCACTTCTCAAAGGCGCGGGGGAAAAGTAGCGCGAGGAACACATACATGGCGAACACGCCGATCGCGATGGTCCACGCCCACACCAGATCCTGGCCAAAGGCCAGCGGGCGGCCCCAGAGCGCGCAACGGTAAAACCACGTCTTGAGCCAGTCTAGGCTCGCGCCGTGGAACAGATTGATCTCCTGCACATTGCCGTGGACGACCGATCCGTCCTCCCGGATCAAGCGGCCGCCAACGGTCACCACATCGCCATGCACCACCGCTTTCGGGCCGAGTTTGATATCGCCCAGCACCGCCACGGCTTCGCCGCCGACCTCGCCGTTCACCGTGGTGTTGCCCAGCACTGAAACTGCCTCGCGCCCGGAACGGCCATTGACCGTGGTGTTGCCAAAAACTGAAACCACCGCGCGCAAGCTTTCGCCGTCCAGCGTGGCGTTGCCAAAAATCGAAACCATTTCCAGCACGGTGTTGCCGGTCGGCACCACCTGATCACCCAGCAGCACGGCTTCGGAGGATCCAGCGCGGTGATCCGCCGCATCATCTTCCTCCTCCGGTTCGGCCGGTTCGTCGCCGATCGTGACGGCAGGGGTGATAGTCGCCGCCGACTGGTCATAATCTGCCGCAGGCGCCACCGCCTCGCCGGGTTCGTCGAGCCGGCGCATCTCGCCATTTTCCAGCGCCGCGGCCGACTCCTCGCCGGTGGCCTTGGCTTCAGTCGCCGGCTCTTCCGGGGCGGCAGTGGGAGTCTCGGTAGCGGGGGATTCCGGCGCGGCGGTTTGAGCCCACACCAGGTCGGTCGGGATCAGGGTGAAGGCCAGTGCCACCAGGACACTGAAAAAGAATTTGTTTAATCGGATAGTCATGGGAATAGAGGGGGTTAACGTTGGTAAATCAGAGTGCGGTAAGCGGTGGCACCGAGGCCGACCAAGGCCGCATACATCGCGGCGACGAAAGCCAGGCCACCATATAGCCAAAGCGGCGGGATGCCGCGAAACACCGCCGCACCGATATCCGCGATGGCATTGAACACGCGGCGGGCCGGTGCCAACAGGTCGAGCGCGCCCGTCACGGACGACGCAGAACCGGCTCCAGTGCGAAAAACCAGCGTGAACAACACGGCCGCGAGCGCGCCGGCCAGCACGAAGAACGCCGCCTTGGCCGGTTGCGGCCAGTGCGCGAAGGATTGGCGCCACCACGGCAGCGCTTGCCGGGCCTCGATCGCGGCCATGACGCGCAGCTCCAGCGAACGCGGGGCCCGCCGCTCCGGCAGCGCACGCAACGATTGGTGGATCAGCTTTTCAAGTTTTTCTGGATCGTGGTTGGACATGGCAAATCAGGCGCTGAATTTTTCGTGGGTGGCCCCGCTACGCATCAGCACTTGGGCGAGCGCGGCGCGGGCGCGGAGGATGTCGGTCTTAACTTTGCTCAAAGAGACGCGAAGTTTTTTCGCGATCTCGTCATAGGGCATGTCTTCAAAATGAAAGAGCACCAGCGGCACGCGTTGGTGCTCGGGCAATTGTTCCAGCGCGCGCTCGAGCCAGACTTTGCGTTCGTCAGCATCGAGTTCGCCGAAAAAAGTATCGGGAGCCGCGAACTCCACTTCCGCCTCGTCTTCGGCGCCGGAGTCGTCCGTGCGCTTGAATTCGGAAAAAAACCGCCAGCGGTTGCGGTAGCGCGTCAGGTGGTTGAGCGAAAGGTTGGTGGTGACAGTTTTCAACCAGCCCCCGGCGGTCGGGCTCGTCCGCAAGTTGTCGAAGTGTTCATACGCCTTCAGGAATACCTCCTGGGAAATGTCCTCCGCCTGCGCCTCGGTGCCGACAAGGCGGACCGCGGTGGAGTAAACCATGTCCTGATAATTGCGCATAAACGTGGTAAAGTCGGGCGGGGTGATCATCCCATCGGGTTGCACTGGAGGTTCATCGTTCATGCCCAGAACACGTCGGTTGCGCCAAAGTCGCAGAAATGTGGCTAGCAGGGTTTTCGCCCCGGGCCAAGCCCCAGTCACCCCCGCCCAGATCCGCCTGCTGGTCGGCATTAGCGCGCGGTTTAAGCCGTTCAGCCCATATCGCGCCCCTTGCCAAAACCCGTCCGGAGGCGGATTGTGTCATAAATTGTCATAAACCATGTCCTCGTTTCTTGCCCCCGACCCCAAGCTCGAAGCCGCCATCCGCACCAAGGGCGAACAGCTCTTCGCCCTCATGGACCAGCAGCCGCCGCCGGCCCTGTTTTCCAAGAAGGGCGCCTATGCACGCCTCATGGAGTGGTCCATGAAGGACCCGGTCTTCAAGACCCAGCTTTTCCGCTTTGTGGATGTCCTGCCCTCGCTCAACTCGTCCGGCGAGATCGTCCGCCACTTGCAGGAATACCTCGGCGATCAGGCCGTCGAACTCAACCCCGCCCTCAAGGCCGGTCTCGCCGCCGCCTCCTTCGCCCCCGCCCTCGTCGCCACCCCGGTCAAGGCCCAGATCGTGGACATGGCCGGGCAGGTCGTCGCCGGCCAGACGGGCGAGGACCTGCTCAAGCAGATCAAAAAGAACACCAAGCTCGGCCTTGCCACCACCATCGACCTCCTCGGCGAGACCGTGCTCAACGACGCCGAGGCCGACATCTTCCTCCAGCGCAACCTCGAGATCCTCGACTCCGTTTCCAAGTTCTACACGAAGGAACCGGAGCCGTGCTTCTCCGACCTCGGCCCCAAGGGCCCCCTGCCCCGCCTCAACCTCTCGGTCAAAATCTCCGCGCTCACGCCCGACGTCCACCCGGCCGACCCGGAGAACTCCATCGCCGCGCTCAAGGAGCGCTTCCGGCCCATCCTCCGCCGCGCGGCCGAGGTCGGCGCGCTGATCAACTTCGACATGGAAAGCTACAAGCTGAAGGACCTCACGCTCCAGCTCTTCAAGTCCATCTTCGAGGAACCCGAGTTCCGCTCGCAGCCGGCCATCGGCATCGCCATTCAGGCCTACCTGCGCGACTGCGAGGCCGACCTGCGCGACCTCGTCGCCTGGGCCCGCGGGAACAACCGCCCGCTCAGCGTCCGCCTCGTCAAGGGCGCCTACTGGGACTACGAGACCATCATCGCCCAGCAGCGCGACTGGCCCATCCCGGTCTGGCAGAAGAAGCCCGAGTCCGACGCCAACTACGAGAAGCTCTCCCTCTTCCTCCTCGAGAACATCGACATCGTCACCCCGAACTTCGCCTCGCACAACGTGCGCTCCTGCGCCCACGTCATCGCCCAGACCGAGCGCCTCGGCATTGATCCGCGCGCCTACGAATTCCAGGCGCTCTACGGCATGGCCGACGAGTTGAAGGCCTCGCTCATCCAGATGGGCCACCGCGTCCGCGAGTATTGCCCCGTCGGCGAGCTGCTGCCCGGCATGGCCTACCTCGTCCGCCGCCTGCTTGAGTACACCTCCAACGAAGGCTTTCTGCGTTTAAAGAATACCGGTGAAGCACAGTTGAGCGCGTTGCTTGAGAACCCGGTCACGGCGCTGTCGGTAGGGGCGGTCGCCCCCAACCGCCCTGCTGCACCCCCGAAGGCCGTTGAGGGCAACGGCCCCTACCGGTTCCGCAACGCCGCCAACACCGACTACACGCTCGCCGCGAATCGCGACCAGCAGCGTGCCGCCCTCGCCGCCTACACGACCCAGCTCGGCAAGAAGTGGCCGCTGGTCATCAACGGCAAAAAGATTTCCGACCGCGAATACATCGCCTCCGTCAACCCGGCCAGGCCTTCGCAGGTCATCGGCTCGTGGGCCCGGGCGACTGTCGTGGACGCGGAGGCCGCCGTCGCGGCGGGCGTCGCCGCCTTTCCGAAGTGGCGCGCCACGCCCATCGAAGACCGCGCCAAGATGCTCGAGCGCGCCGCCGACCTCATGGAATCGCGCCGCATGGAGCTGAATGCCCTTCTCATCCTTGAGGCGGGCAAGCCCTGGATCGAGGCCGACGGCGACATCTCTGAGGCCATCGACTTCTGCCGCTTCTACGCGGTCGAGATGCGCAAGCTCGCCAAGCCCGTCGTCACGCAGGCCGTCCCGGGCGAGCGTTGCGTGCAGACGTGGACGCCACGCGGCGTCGGCGTCGCCATCGCGCCGTGGAATTTCCCGCTCGCGATCCTTACCGGCCTCGTCGTCGCCCCGCTCGTCGCGGGCAACTGCGTCATCATGAAGCCCGCCGAGCAGACCTCCGTCATCGGCGGCGTGCTGATGGACATTTTGGTCGAGGCCGGCATCCCGGCCGGCGTGCTGAACTTCCTGCCGGGCTTCGGCGAGGACGTCGGTGACTCACTTGTTCGTAATACGAACATTGGCTTCATCGCTTTCACCGGCTCGCGCGCCGTCGGCTGCAAGATTTGGGAGACCGCCGGTAAGACCCAGCCCGGCCAGCAGAACCTCAAGAAGGTCGTCTGCGAGATGGGCGGCAAGAACGCGCTCGTCATCGACAACGACGCCGACCTCGACGAGGCGATCCCGGCTGCGCTCTACAGCGCCTTCGGCTTCAGCGGCCAGAAGTGCTCCGCTCTTTCGCGCCTCATCGTCCTTGATGAGGTCTACGACCACTTCCTCGAACGCTTCCTTTCCGCCTGCGATTCGTTCCCGATCGGCGATCCGGCGAAGCCGGGCACCATGGTCGGCCCGGTCATCGACGCCGACGCGCAGAAGAAAATCCTCGGCCTCATCGAGCAAGGGAAGAAGGAGTCGAAGCTCGCGTTCCAGGGCAAGGCGCCCGCCGAGGGTTACTTTGTCCCGCCGACCGTCTTTGTAAACGTGAAGCCCGAGCACGCCATCGCCCGCGAGGAAATCTTCGGGCCGGTCGTTGCCGTGATGCGCGCCAAGAACCTCGACGAAGCCTTCGCCCTCGTGAACGGCACCGACTACGCGCTGACCGGCGGTATTTTCTCGCGCAGCCCGAAGGCGCTGGAGCGTGCGCAGAACGAAATGCTCGTGGGCAACCTCTACCTCAACCGCGGCTGCACCGGCGCCATCGTCGAGCGTCACCCGTTCGGCGGCTTCAAGATGTCCGGTGGCGGCACCAAGGCCGGCGGCAAGGGCTACCTCGAGAACTTCCTGTTCTCGCGGAGTGTCGCAGAGAATGTGATGCGCCGAGGTTTCACGCCTCCCGAGTCAGAGTAGCGCAGGCATCCTTGCCTGCATGGTCTTTTCCATGCAGGCTGGAAGCCTGCGCTACATGATTTCTGGCTATCACCATCGCGGCTATCTGCCGCACATCAAAGTCGATGGAGCCACCTATTTCGTCACGTTTCGTCTCGCCGATTCTTTGCCGCAAGCAATCGTGGCCCGACTCAAAGAGCAGCGGGCTGACCTGCTTCGACGCGCGGCGGACGGGCGGGTAGAAAGTGACCCAGACTTTCAGCACGATCTATCCGCGGCACTTTGCGCCTGGTATGCTGCCGAGGTGGATTCGACGCTTGATCAACACGGGGGAAGCGCATGGCTGCGGCAGCCGAGCATCGCAGACTTGGTTGCAACTACCCTGCGCCATTTCCATGGGCGACGCTATGCGCTGCACGCTTGGTGCGTGATGCCCAATCATGTTCACGCAGTCGTGCAACCGCTGGGTAAACACTCGCTCGCGTCGGTTCTGCATAGCTGGAAATCCTATTCCTCCAACAAGGCGAACCGCTTGCTGAACCGGGCCGGCCAACCCTTCTGGCAACGCGAATCTTACGACCACTGGATCCGCGACGAAGCGGACCTCGCCCATTGCATACGTTATACTGAGGAAAACCCCGTCAAAGCAAAGCTGTGCAAACGCAGCACTGATTGGCCGTGGAGCAGCGCCAGCCAGTAGCGCAGGCATCCTTGCCTGCATGGTTTTCCAATGCAGGCTGGAAGCCTGCGCTACGGGGCGTTGACGCGATGCATCGAAACTTTTTGCAACCGCGCGGTTTCGCGTCGTGTCTTGTCGGCGTGGACTACCTCGTCTGGAGCCTGACTGCCTCGCTGTTGCTGATCGGCCTGATCGGCTGCATCGTGCCGTTGTTGCCGGGCACGACCTTCATCTTGATCGGCGCGGTGCTGCACAAGCTGCTGCTGCCTGACTCGATGGGCTGGAGCGTGGTCGCGTGGGTGTCGGCGCTTTGGTTCCTCTCCATCGTCGCGGATTTCATTGGCGTGATGATCGGGGCCAAACTGTTCGGTGGTGGCAAATGGGGCATGACCGGCGCGACCGGCGGCGCCTTCGTCGGCATGTTCTTTTCACTACCCGCGCTGCTGCTCGGCACCTTCCTCGGCGCGGTCGTGGCGGAAAAATACGGCGCCAAACGCACCGATCGTGAATCGCTCAAGGCCGGGGTCGGGGCCACCGTGGGGTTTTTCATATCCACCGCCGCACGGCTGTTCTGCGCGGTAGCGATGATCGCGCTGATCATCGCGGCCGCGACTGACTGGTTCAGCGCGATGCCGACGCCTTGACGCGACGGCGCCAGTAAACCAAGCCCGCGCTGAGCAACACCATGATCGCCCCGTAGGTGCCGGGCTCGGGCACGGGTGTCACGCGCCAATAGTCCGAATCATACGGCTCCCAATACGCGCCGTTGCCGTAGCCTTCAAAATAGATCTGCGGCAGAATGGAATTAATGCCCGCGTCGCTCTTCACGAGGAGAAAGTCGGTGTAGTCGATCCAATTGCGGATGTAGAGCAGGCTGTCCGGTGTGCTCATCTCCAAGTCGTCAAGGTAAAGGAAATTGGCGTTGCACACGTTGCCGCCCGCGAAGTCGATGACCGCCACGCCGTCGATCGTCAGCGTGCCCAGCTTCTCAGTCACGCCCACACCGCCGGCCCCGTTGAACTGCAGGATCGTCTCGCCCGTGCCGTATTCGCTGCCGCGCAGCGTCACGTCGGCGGTGTTAGCGATTTGCTCATTGGCGTCGAGCCGCAGGATGTCCGTCCCCCGCCCGTCGCCCACCACGATATCGCCGGCGATGGCGTTCACGCCGTCGCTCTTGGCCAAGGCCAGCGTGCCGTCGTTCACGTAGGTCGTGCCGGTAAAGGTGTTTGCCGTCGTGCCCGAGAGGGTGAGTGTGCCGTCGCCGGTCTTGATCAAGTTTTTTGCCCCGCTGTTGTCGGGGATGACCGCGCTGATGTTCAGCCCGCCTGTGCCATACACGTGCGCCACCAGATCGGAAACCCCGGTGCCGGCCCGGATCGTGCCGTTGGAGACGTTGCTGACGGTCGCGCCAGTGGACAGCAGGCCGCCGGAATTGATGGTCAAGGTGCGGCTGTTGAGGTTGACATCGATGCCGCTGCCGAGGCTGAGCGAACCGACCGTGCGGTTGTTGGTCAGGGTCTGGTCGCTCGTGGGTGCCGCGTTGACCGAGGAGGTCCACGAGTTCTGCGCGGTATTCGTCCCGGCGACGGCCACTATGCCGTAGGTCGCGTCATAACCGGCAAACGCAGTGCCGTTAACCGTGGCATAACCCAGCACGTTCGAGGTCAGCGTGGGAGCTGTGGTGAAGGTAACACGAGGGTTGTTCCCCGAGGTGCCCAAAGTCCCGCCGGTATTGGTAAAGTTCGCGGTCGCACCGTCACTGCGGGTCAAAGCGCTGGCGGCAAGCACGGTCGCATTATTGCCTGTGCGTTGAACATTGATGGTGTTGGCTCCGCCGGTGAGTTGAACCTGCCCCATCGTCTCCGTGTAACTGGTCCCATTGGAGCGCCCGATCAGGCTGATCGTGCCGCCGTTCAATGCGATATTAGCCGAGTCACCAATGCGATTGTTTGTGCTACTGGTATTATCCAGCGTGAGCGTGCCGCCTTGCTGAACCGTGAAGCCCGAGGATTGCGCCAGATCACCCGAGGCGCCGGAAATCCGCAGCTCAGATCCGGCCACGGTCACGGCCCCGGTGTGCGTGTTGTTGGCCGTGAGGTCCAACCGACCGTTGCCCACCACCTCAAGGTTGGCCGCGCCAGACATCACGCCGCTGAGCGTGCCGCTGGCCCGCGCCGCATCCGTGCCTTGCACCGTGTGGATTGTGCGCGCGCCCGAGCCGCCCAGATTCACTGCGTTGCTGATCGTGACCGTGCGGTTCGCGCTGACCGAGCCGAGGATCAATTGCTTATCCGCGGCCACAAAGTTCGACGTCGTCCCCCAGGTGAGACCAGCGCCGCTGTTCAATGACACCGTGCGATTGCCGCCGGAGGCGGAAAAACCGCCGTCGCCCACCCATTGGACCTGGCCGCTCCCCGAACCAAGGTTGGCGGAATAATTGGCGGTCAGCTCGCGAACGCCACCGTTGAGCACGAGATTGCTGTTGGCTGAGATGTTGCCGCGCAGTGCGCCACCGCGGATTTCTGTCGCGCCGGTGTAGGTGTTGGTTCCGGTCAGATTGAGCGTGCCGTCGCCGGTCTTGATGAGCCCGCCGCCAGTGCCACTGAGAACTCCCGAAAGCGTGCCGTCCACCGCGGCCGAGCCATTGGCTACGCGCACCTCGCGCTGCGCGCCGCCAAGATCGATCGCGTTGGTAAAGGTGACCATGGCGTCGGCATAATCCGAACTGAGTAGCAGGGCGTTGCCCGTCGGCACAAAGCTGCCGGAGTTCCAGACGACCTGACCGTTGGCCGTGCCGCCGGAATTGGTGAGCGAGACCGTGCGATTCGCGCCGTAGGCCGAAAACCCACCGTCACCGGTGAACTGCACGCGATCGGAGCTCGTGCCGAGTCGGCGCGTGAAGGTCGTGCCGACGCCGATCTCGAGCACTCCTCCGTTCAAAATGAGGTTGCCGCCGGTGTAGCCGTTGGTGGCAAAGCCGCCGGCGAGGGCGTTTTCACCGCCGCTGATGCGGAGGGCGCCGCCACCAATGGTCGTGGTGCCGTTCCAGTTGTTGGAGGTGTTGCTCAGCTCGACCACCCCGGCACCGAGCTTGGAGAGACCGTAGGTGCCGGAGCCGTCGCTGATTTGGCCGCTGAGCGTGAGGACGCCGTCGCGCGAACCGATCGCGCTGTTGGCCGCCAATGTGATGTTGCCCGCAAAGCTGTTGTTGCCGCCGTCGTTGTAGATCGCGCCGACGAAGCCTTCGCCGCCGCGGTGAATGCCCTGCCCGCTGATCGTAACGGCTTCCGCCGTGGTGTAGTTGACGTTGCCGCTGACGGTCGGCGCGCGAAAGGCGAGCGTGCCGCCGCTGTTCACGGTCGTGGTGCCGGCCGTGGTGCCGAGCGCGCCATTGGTGGTGACCACCACCATGCCGTTGTTGACCGTCACATCGCCAGTCCACGAACTGTTGTTGTTGTTGATGGTGGCGATGCCCAAGCCGTTTTTGATCATGTCTCCCGAGCCGGTGATCGCCCCGTTGAAGTTGGTCGTGCCCCAGCCGTTCACCTTGATGTCGTTGCCCCCGGTCGTGATCGCCCCATTGATGCACAGCGTGCTAAACGAGTAGTTATTGACCGCCAGAGTCTCCACGAGGGTGATCGGCAGGTTGAGATGGTGCTGCCCTTGCGCCCCGTTGTAATCGTTGACGTTGATCGACGGCAGACCCGCCAACCCCGTATCGCCCATGATCAGGGAGCCGGTGCCGTTGACCGTGTAATTGATGCCTGCGTCAAAGGTCAGGGAATTCACTTTCCGTCCGGTGGAGTCCAGTGTCACCGTCTGGTCCGTGCTCGGCTTGTTGCCAAAGAGGATGTCGGCGTTCACTGACGGCGTCTTGTTGTTCGAGCCGGTGTCGGTGTGATACCAGTTGTTGTTGGCACCGTCGGGAGTGGCTCCCCATGTGGTCGTGCCCGCACCGTTGTCCCACTCAAACGAACTGGGCTGCCACGGCGTCATCGTCACCGTCGTGTTGCGGATTTCGTGGATCTCATCCACTCCGCCGGTGGAACCGGTGAAACCGATCTTAAACGTGTCGGGCCGGTCGTAGGCGGAGAGGTCGGCAGTGAAGGCTTCAATGTACGAACCACTGGCCCCAAACTTCATCTCGACCGTCAACTGGTTATTGGCGTCGAGTGTCAGTCGGAAACTACGGTAGTCGGCTCCAGTCTGGTCTGGCCGGGTGGTATAGGTCGGAAAGTCCATCTGCCCGCCGCCCGGCAGGGTGTTCAAGGCGGCACTAGCGGCAATAAATTCGTAGTCGCTACTCTCCGGGCCGCGCACCGCGACGCGGTTGGGGTAAAGCGAACTGCCCAAGCCGCCGTTACGGCCTTCGGTGTTACTCGAATAGTTGCCGTAATTGTCCAACCCGAAACCCAAATAGCCTCCAGGCATGCCAGGCGCACTGGCCGCTGTATTTTGGGCATAGCCTAGCGAACCACCGTAACCGCCCGGGGAGAAACTCGAGGCATCTATCGAGCCGTCCACCAGAAAAAAGGTGATGCCATCGGCACCGGTGCTGGTGCTGTTCCAAAAAGCGTAGTCGAACTCGATCTGAATCTGCGCATTGACCGAAAAGATGGCCGAATCGAAAAGCGCATAGGTGGCTTGGTTGCCCAGATTCTCGGTCAAACGCAGCCAACCATCACCGGGCGTGTCCACCGTGTTGGCGGTGAGGTAGGGATCCGTCGAGCCCGAGGTGCCGCCAAACACCCAACCCGCGGCGGTCGTGCCCCGAAAGCTTTCCGTTACTGTCACTTGCGCCCAAGCGGCAGTCGCGCTGAGCCAAAGTGCTAAAGCGACACCCCGAAACGTCATCACGACGAGTTGGCTGCCCTTAAAATACTTGGAGAAGCTGCGGTTCACAGGTTTTAATCAAGACGCAGTTCCACCCGAGCTCAATATATTTTTAAGGTAAATACCCTATAATACCCTGCGGAAACTACGTAGTCACACCGCCGACTCTGCCGCTTCATCGTTTATTCAGATATCGGTCCAATAAAGCGTAATTTAACTCCAAAGAAAGCGGGTTGATGCTGGGCAAAATCGACTCGATGCGAGATATGCCCGACTGCTTAAGAAAATAGAACCGCAGCCCATCCAAACTCGTTAACTTGATATCGTAACTTGCTTGGATGATACGCTTTACCTCAACCATCCCCGCTTCATCGCCCACTGACCCCGCCGCGCAAAACACCGCCACCGCCGCCTGCAACCAAGCATCGGCCGGCACCGTGGGCAGACGCGGCAACGCCGCCACCAGCATCGCCGCCAGCTCCGCGTTGGGAAAATCCACCACATGCACGGCTAGCAAAGTGAATTCTCCCGCTCCTGGCCGTCGTTCTGGTGACAGGAGGGCTGCAAACTCAGCCTTAAGCCTCGCTCGGTCGCCCATCTGCGCATACGCTGCAAATATCAGCCGAGCGACATCGCGTCCCGACAGCTCGCGCCGCCCAGCTGCCAACAGGTTGAGTGCATCTTGCGGATACCCCAGCCGCGTTAACGCATCCACCCGGTAAACCCGATCAAACGGGAAATCTGCCACTGGCAACGTATCGAGCAGCACCCGCCGCGCCTCCGCCGCCGGCAGGTCTTGCACCCGCCCTGCTAAAGCGAGCACGGCTCGCGCGGGTGCGGGCACCGCTGAATCGCGCCCCAAAGCCGCCAAATCCACTACCCCGGGTTGGTGCCGGGCGGCAAATCTTAGCGCATATGTCCAGACCGCCGGTTGCGCGGGATTGTCCAATAACCGCATTTTCGCCAGCTCCGCGATCGCATCCATCCGGCCGCGCGCCAACAAGCCTTGAAACCAAGCTTGCGCGATCTCCTCCCGCCGCTCCGGGTGCGAGTCCATTAATTGCCGATACAGCTGGTCCGACTGCTGCGGGCTGCCCGCTTGGTAAAACTGCGCCAACAGCATTGTGACTTGGAAATGCGCCGGGTTGAGCTGATGCGCCACCACGAGGGCCTGGATCGCCTCGCGCACCCCGCCTGCCGCATATTTTTCGCGCGCCTGCTTGATGAACAAATCCGCCCGCACCGCGCGCAACTCCGACCAGGCGGGCGGCCAGAGCACCTGTCGCCAGGTCACCTGATAGCCGATGCCGCGCATCGCGCTGTAAAACAGCACGGCCAGCAGCAAAATCATCCCCAGCGCCGCGCCGCCGAAATAGGCCGCGAACCGATCCCAAAACGGTCGCACGTCCTCGCGGTTCGCGCCGCACACCCAACCGCCCTGCCCATCCGATTGAAGCAATGGGCACACGCGGCGAAACCGCTCACGCCGGTGCCAATGGGCGCAGGCGTCGCAACCGGTTTTCATCGCCTCGCCCGAATCGCTGGGATGTTGGCATGGTGCCAGACCGCGACCGCCGCGCGCACGGAACACCGTCTTGCGCGTGTTCCAATAGAACAGTGCCCAAACCATTTTGCCCGCATCCGTAAGCCAGCCTTTCATCTCGTGGGTATTAGCGTTTGGCGGGCGGACCCACTGGTGCCACATATCGGTCGAGCAACGCGTAGTTTAACTCCAGCGGCAGCGGATTGAGACTGGGCAAAATAAGCTCGATGCGCGTGATGGCCGATTGCTGAAGGAAGTACAGTTCCAGCCCATCCCAACTCGCCAGACCAAGGGCGAAACTGTCGCGCACGACCTGTTTCACCGCATCCATCCCCGCCTTGTCCCCGCTCACCCCAGCCGCGCAAAACACCGCCAGCGCCGTTTCCAGCCAAACATCGGTTGGCTCTTTCGATAACCGAGGCAGCGCGTTGACCACCAGTGCGGCGAGCTCGGCATCCGGATAACGCACCAGATGCACCGCCAGCAACAGGACCTCCGACGGCTGCGGTTTGCGCTCGACTGCCAATAGGGTGAGAAAATCCGCCCGGAGCCGCTCGCGGTTGCCCTGTTTCGCGTAAGCCGCAAAGGCAAGCCGCGCGATATCGCGACCGCCCAACTCATGGCGCGCGCCGCTCACCACCCGCAGCGCATCTTGCGGATACCCCAGCCGGATCAATTCATCAGCGCGAAACATCCGGTCATAGGGGAAGCCCGCCACCGCCGGCGTTTCGAGCAACGCTGTCCGCGCCTGCTCTGGGGGCAGATTGCGCACGTGCGCGGCTAGCTCCATCACGGCGCGCGCCTCGATCGGTAGCGTGGTTTTGCGGGCCAACGCGGCCAAGTCGATCGCCCCGGGCAAATGCCGAGCGGCAAATAGCAGCGCGTTGGTCCAAACCGGTGCCTGTTCGGGCGCGGCCGCCAGTTGGTCATGCGCTAGTTCCGCGACCGCGTCGAGTCGGCCGCGCGCCAACAAACCTTGAAACCAATCCTGCGCGATCTCATCCCGCCGATCCGGATGCGTCTGCAGCAATTGAAAATAGAGACGGTCCGACTGCTGCGGACTGCCCGCTTGATAAAACTGCGCCAGCAGCATCGCGACTTGGTAATGCGCCGGATTGAGCTGGTGCGCCACGGATAGCGCCTGGATCGCCTCGCGCACTTCGCCCGCCGCGTATTTTTCGCGCGCCTGCTTGATAAACAAATCCGCCCGCACCGCGCGCAACTCCGACCACGCGGGCGGCCACAGCACCTGCCGCCAGGTCACCTGATAGCCGATGCCGCGCATGACGCTGTAAACAAGAATCGCCAGCAGCAGAATCGCCCCCAACACCGCCCCGCCGACATAGGCGCCCGCGCGCCCCCAAAACGGCCGCACGTCCAGCCGGTCCACGCCGCACACCCACACGCCCTGCGCTTTCTGCTTGAGCACCGGACACACCCGGCGAAACCGCTCGCGCTTGCT
>JADLBI010000010.1 GCA_020847775.1 Opitutaceae bacterium | reverse complement strand
GCCGATTCTCCGAGTTCAGCCTCTATCCTGCGGCGTTGCGCGACCTCGCGCTGTTGGTGGATGAAAATCATCCGGCCGAGGAGGTGCGCAAACAATTGCTAAAGACCGCGCGCGCGGCCGTGGGCAACGCGTTTGCC
Organism: Opitutaceae bacterium; assembly: GCA_020847775.1. Classification (GTDB taxonomy): domain Bacteria; phylum Verrucomicrobiota; class Verrucomicrobiia; order Opitutales; family Opitutaceae; genus Cephaloticoccus. The sequence continues at coordinate 3,481 of JADLBI010000010.1, read as the reverse complement.
GTGGAATCGGTTTCGGTGTTCGATGTTTACCGCGGCAAGGGTGTGCCGGAAAACCAAAAGAGCCTCGCGTTCAGTCTAGTGTTTCGTTCGGCCGAGCGGACGCTGACCGATGACGAGGTCAACGCGGTTTTCCAAAAAATCCAGGACGAACTCGCGGCGGGCACCGGTTACACCGTGCGCAAATAATCATGGCCCACGACATCGACATCGACCGCGTGGCCCAGTTGGCGCGCATCGCGCTCACGCCTGCGGAGAAGGAGAAATTCGCGCGCCAAATCGGCGAGGTGCTGCACCACATCCGCCAATTGGAACAGGTGGATGTGACGGGGGTTGAGCCGACGGCGCACGCGTTTCCGCTCAACAACGTGTGGCAGGCGGATGAGGCGCGCGCCGGCTTGTCGGTCGAGGACGCCCTGCGCAACGCACCCGCGCAACGTAACAACATGATCGCGGTGCCGAAGGTCGTGGCATGAGCGCGAGTCCGCATTATCAAACCATCGCCGCGTTGGCGGAGCGTCTGGCCCAAGGTGAACTCACTTCGGTTGAACTTACTCAAGCGGTCATCACCCGCACGCAGTCGGTGGAAGGCAAAGTGCGCGCGTTTAATTCCCGCGACGAGGCCGATGCATTGGCCCAAGCGAAGGCATCGGATGAACGCCGCGCCGCCGGCAAATGCCTCGGTGTGTTGGATGGGATTCCGATTGGCTTGAAAGACGTGATCGCCGTGCGCGATCAGCCGCTCACCGCGTCGAGCCGGATGCTGCGGGATTTCGTCTCGCCCTATGATGCGACGGTGACTGAACGGCTAAAAATGGCCGGAGTGGTAATCTGGGGGCGGCTCAATCTCGACGAGTTTGCAATGGGTTCATCGACGGAGAACTCGGCGAACGCACCGACCGCCAACCCGTGGGACTTGAGCTGCGTGCCCGGCGGTTCGTCGGGTGGCAGTGCGGCGGCGCTGGCGGCAGGTGAGGCGATCGCGACGCTCGGTTCCGACACGGGCGGCTCCATTCGCCAACCGGCATCGCTTTGCGGGGTGGTGGGGCTCAAGCCGACCTATGGTCTGGTGTCACGCTACGGCCTGATCGCTTATGCGTCGTCATTGGATCAAATCGGGCCGTTTACGCGCACGGTCGAGGACGCCGCGATGGTGTTGCAGGCCATCGCCGGGCACGACGAGCGCGACTCGACTTCATTTAAGATCGAGATTCCTGATTATCGTGCGGCTTTGACCGTGAAGCGCGGTCCCTGGAAACTCGGCATCCCGAAGGAATATTTTGGCGAAGGCCTGGACCCGGAAGTGGCGCGGGCTGTTGAAGCCGCGGTAAAATTTTATCGCGATCAAGGCTGCGAGATCGTGGAAGTTTCATTGCCGCACACGCAATACTGCCTCGATGCTTACTACGTGATCGCCACGGCCGAGGCGTCGTCGAATCTCGCGCGATTTGATGGCATTCGTTACGGGCATCGTTCCGCCAAGGCGAAGGACGTGGTGGACTTGTATTTCCAATCCCGCGCCGAAGGTTTTGGTGAGGAGGTCAAGCGGCGCATCATCCTCGGCACCTATGTGCTTTCGAGCGGTTACTACGACGCGTATTACCTGCGCGCGCAGAAGGTGCGCACGTTGATCCGGCAGGATTTTCTCAACGCCTACAAGCAGGTGGACGCGTTGATCACACCGACCTCGCCGACGGCGGCGTTCAAGATCGGAGCCAAGGCCGATCCGCTCGCGCTTTATTTGTGCGATATCTATACGATCGGTGTGAATCTCGCGGGCTTGCCCGCGATCAGCGTGCCGTGCGGTTTTACAGGCGCGGGCCTGCCGATCGGGCTGCAAGTCATCGGCCAGCCGTTTGCCGAGGCCGAACTGCTGGCCATCGCGCAGGCGTATGAACGCGGGCACGACTGGTGCAACCGCCATCCGGAGCTTTGAATAGCATGGCAAAATATGAAGCAGTCATCGGCTTGGAAGTGCATGTGCAGGTGCGCACGAAATCCAAGATGTTCACGCGCGTGGCCGCCGGTTATGGTCAGCCTGAAAATACGCTGACCGACCCCGTGGTGCTGGCGCTGCCCGGCACGCTCCCGGTGATGAACAAGACCGCGCTCGATGCCATCATCAAAGCGGGGCTCATGCTGGGTTGCGAAATCGCGCCGGTCTGCAAATGGGATCGAAAAAACTATTTCTATCCCGATTCGCCCAAGAACTACCAGATCTCGCAATACGACCAGCCGATCTGCCTCGGCGGTGGCGTGGAAATCGAATTGCCCGGCCCATCGCGCAATGTGATGGGCGAGCACAAGGTCATCCCACTCACGCGCATTCACCTTGAGGAGGACGTCGGCAAGTTGAATCACGGCGCGCACGAGTCGCTGGTGGATTACAATCGGGCCGGCACGCCGTTGATGGAGATCGTTTCCGAACCCGCGTTGGGAAGCGGGGAGGAGGCCTACGCTTACTTGACCGCGTTGCGCGCGGCGATGGTGCAGGGCGATATTTCCGATTGTGATATGGAAAAGGGCCAGATGCGGTGTGACGCCAATATTTCCATCCGCCCAGTGGGGGCGAAGACGCTCGGCACGAAGGTGGAGTTGAAGAACCTCAATTCGATTTCCTACGTGCGAGATGGCATCGACCACGAAATCAAACGCCAGATTGCCGTGGTCGAATCAGGCGGCGCCATCGTGCAGGAGACACGCGACTACGACGGGCTCACCGGCGCGTCGCAGTCACTGCGCAGCAAGGAAATGGCGCATGACTACCGGTATTTTCCCGATCCCGATCTCATGCCGGTTGTGGTCGATGAGGCGTGGAAACAACGGCTGCGCGCGACTTGCCCCGAGCTGCCCTTTGCGCGGCAGCGGCGCTATTTTGAGACGTTTGATCTGCCTTTCACGATTACCTCGGTTTTGGTCTGGGATTCGGCGCTGGCCGCGTTTTTTGAGGAAACCGTCAAGCTGGCCGGCGCGCCGCGGGCGCAGGCGGTCGGCAACTGGATCATCAACGATCTGCTGCGCGAAATGAAAGCGGCGGGCATCACTCTGGCGGAGGCGAGAGCCCGGCCGGACCATCTGGCCGCGTTGGTGGTGATGGTGGAGTCGGGCGAGTTGCTAAATCCCGCCGCCCGGGAGGTGTTTGCCGCCATGTTTGTATCGGGCGAGATGCCAGCGGTGATTGCCGACCGACTTGGGCTCAGGTCGCAACCGGCCGATACGGATGAATTGGAACTCTGGTGTCGCGAGGCCATCGCGGGCAACGCCAAGGCCGCGGCGGAGTTTCGCGCCGGCAAGGCCAGCGCGATCAACGGACTGAAGGGGCCGGTGATGAAGGCGTCGCGCGGCAAGGCGAATCCGCAGTTGGTTGATGAGACGCTGCGCCGTTTGCTGGCCGCGGAATGAATTCCCGCCGACGCTTGCGCTTCGGGTGTTCGGTTTTTAGTTTTCGGTCATGGACACAAGCAACATGACCCGCCGCACTTTG
>JADLBI010000009.1 GCA_020847775.1 Opitutaceae bacterium | reverse complement strand
TGACGATGAGCGTTTCGGCGCCGACGGTGAAAAAGGCGTCGCGCAGCGGGCCGTCTTCGGTCGAGACCATGCGCACGGCCCAGCGACTGGTGGCGCGCAGATGCGCGGCGAGATCCAACGCGCGCAGCGTGGCATCATCAGGATAGAGGGTGCGCACGAACATCAACAACCGGTGCGGCCGGCCCGAGGGGAAATCTGGCAAAGGTCGGATTGGAGGCGCGGAAGAATCTGGGGTGATGGACGCGGGTTCGTGTGGCGGGGGCGCGAGGGTGAGACGTTGCGCGAAACAGAGCCGCGCCGCGCCGTCGGTCGAAACGGCGTAAACGCGCAGACAGACGGGATTAACCAGCCCGGCGGCGCAGTCCGCCCAGCCTTGGAGCCGCGCGTGCAACGCTCCCGGGTGTTGAGGAAACTTCCGCGCGAGCTCCTCGTCCTTGCGGCTGTGCTCGAGATGGTTGAAGGCGACGGTGTCGGTGGTCGCGAGCACGCGTTCCAGCGGCGAGGCGGTGTCGAGCAGCCAACCACGCACGGGAATGCGACCGAGCCGCGGGACGAGCGGATCGTCGGGAGGATTGAGGTGGCCTTGCAGTGGGTGGTGCGCGTCGCGCACGGTCCAAGTGCCGTCAAGCGAGGTTTCGAGCCGGCCTTCCACGCGCGGCGGGGGCTGGCCGTTGGGTGCGACGGCAAAATCCACCGGCGGCAGCTCGTGCCACGCGCCCAACTCATCCATGAAATCCAGGTTGAGTCGGACGGGGCCGTCGGCCACCGGCACGCCGATGATGAACTCGGCGGGCAGCCACGGCTGGCGCGCGTTGAAATGCGCGGCAAGATCGGCGCGTGGCAGGCCGTAAATGCCGAGGTGCGTGGCGCCACCGTGCCGCGCGCGGACGTCGGTGAGTGCGACGCCGTTTTGGCCCACGGCCCAACCGCGCAGCCAGAGCACGGGGCCCGCTAGAGTGGCGCCAGTCGGCGGCCACTCGAGGTTGAAGAATCCGAAGGCGGTTTCCTGCATGATTCGTCAGCTGCCCGCGGCGGCGCGGGCGAGGGCCGCGTGCCGCGGCAGCGAGCGGGCCTCGTGGTATTTTTGCATGACCACGGCGCGGGCGCTTTCGGCCTTGGCGCGGTCGCCGGCGAAATGCGCGGCGAGGGCGAGTTTGAGGGCCTCGGCCAGCCGGTAGCGTTCACCCGGCGGCACGAGCCAGGCCTCGCCCGGGCCAATCATCTCCGCGATGCCGTTGACGTTGGTGGTGACGATGAGGCGGCGGAACGCGGCCGATTCGAGGATGACGCGCGGGAAGGATTCCTCGAAACTGGTGCACACGAACACATCGGCGAGCGCGTAGAAATCAAAAATATCGCCGGTCTCGCCGATGAAACGCGTGAGCTCGCCGAGCCCGAGACGGCGGATTTCCTCGCGCAACGTTTCGAGGTAGAGCCCCTCGCGCGCGCCGACCATGACAAAGCGGATTTTTTTGCCCGGGTGCGTGAACGCGAGCTCCTCGCGCAACAGCTCGACCGCCTGAATGAACACGTGCTGGCCCTTGCGTTCGCAGACCGAGCCGATGTTGATGACGAGCACTTCGTCCGCGCCGAAACCGTGCTTGGCGCGCAGCGAGGCGGCGGAGTGGGCGGCGGCAAACGTGTCGACGCGGCCCGCGTCCACCCAGCTCGGCAGCAGGCAGAAATTGCGGCGGTCGCCGAGGTAGGCGAAGACGCGGCGGGAGGACTCGGCGGTGAAAACCACGCGCGTGGCCGCCCGGAAGGCGGACTCCACCACGGGAAACAACGCGGCCGGCATGAGCGGCTCAATAAACCGGCGGATGGCCGCGCTTTCGTGCACGTAGAGCAGGCTGGGCACGCCCGCGCGCGCGGCGGCATGCGCCGCCCAGAACGCAACCATGGTGTTGGCGATGACGAGATCGTGCTCGCTCCACGGAATTTTCGCCGCATCCACGGCCGCGTGCAGTGCCGTCTCGGAATCGGCGCGCCACATCGCGGAAACGTCGACGACGGTGACGGGCAGACCGGCCTTCGTGAATACTTCACGCATCGGCCCGTCCTGTGGCGAGACGACGCGCACGCGCGCGCCGGGTTGGGCGGCGAGGTGGCGGGCCAGCTCGAAGATGAACCATGGCGCGCCCTCGAAATTGAGATTGTGCGTGACTACGAGCACACGGAACGGATTTCGCGTTTCGCGCGGGGCGGGCAGCTCGGGGGCGAGCCGCGCGGCGTCGGTCCGCGGCGGCGCTTCGGCGGAGTAAGCGCGCCACGCGGGGCCGAGAGCGGGACGGAGATCGCGCCAACCGCAACCGGGCAGGCCGTGGCGTTTCGCCGCACCGCGCAGGGCGAGCACGGCGCTTAAGAAGGTGGCGCGGGAGAGCGGGGGCAGCGCGGCTTCGCTACCGGCGATGATCCGGGGCGTGAAACGTTTGGCGAAGACGAGGTGTTTTTCGCCGTTGTCCAGTTCGGCAAAGACCTTGAGCAAGGCGGGCACCGCGAGATCCGCCGGCAGATCGACATGCCCGACGAAGGCGGAGTTTTCGCGGCCGGGAAGGTCGGCAAAGACGCCATCCACATCGGTGCGCTTGATGCCGTGGAGCAGCGCGCCCTCGGTCAGCGGATCGACCATCGCGGTGACGCGCGTGATCGGGCGCTGGCGGTGGGCGAGCCAGCCCGTGATGGAAAGCCGGCCGAAGCGAATCCAACCCGATTCGCGCGGCTCTTCCAGCGCACCGTGAAACGGCGGCACGGGCAGACAGTCGAGCGGCTCGCCCAGGCGGGAGGATACCGTTTCATCGGAGAGCGCGGCGAGCGGCGCGCCGGCGCGCCGGGGTTGCAGGCGCAACAGCGGCGCGACCAGATCAGGCAACAAGGCGGGCAATCCGGGCATGGTCGGCGCGGGCGCGCTATCGGGCGCGGTGCTGATGCCGGTGCGAAAAATTTCGGTCCACTGGTTGGTTTGGTCGCGGACCTCGAGGCGCAGCAGCCGCGCGCCGGCGTGGGGGTGGACAAGCAAGGTGAAACCCAGATAGGGCGGGCCGGGGCGGTGGAGGAAACGTTCGTCGAGCCCCGGTTTGGGCAGACCCCAGACGCCGAGGAACGGCCGGCCGTCGATCCAGCAGCGAATGTCGGTGAGCAGGCGATTTTGCGGCGACCAGATCCAACCCGCGATCCACGAAGCGCCTGCCGGGAAGCGCCAGCCGTCCGGTTTAACCTCAAGATCGAATTGCCAATGCGGCGTTTCGATCATGGTGCGGCGGAAAAGGTGACAGGTTGGACTGGCATGAAAGGGTGGAAATTGAGCCCGGTGCGGAAGAGGTCAATCTTCGGCACGCATGGTTGTCTCAACCCGGCGCATCTTGCCAAGGTGTTTGCAACCGGCCTGGGCAGGCGCACTGTCCTGCGTTCTCCCTTTTCCATGGCTCTACCATCTGACTATACCGCCCGCGTCTATGCGGGTGTCCTCGGCAAAATCATCGGCGTCTATCTTGGCCGCCCGTTCGAACAGTGGTCGCACGAGCGCATTGAACGGGAGCTTGGCGAGATCACCGGCTATGCGCACGAGCGGCTTGGCAAACCGCTCGTTGTCACCGATGACGACATCTCCGGCACCTTCACCTTTCTGCGCGCGCTCGCCGACCACGGCTACGACGCGCGGCGGCTGACCGCGGCCGACATCGGCCAGACTTGGCTGAACTACCTGCTGCCGCATCGCACCATCCTGTGGTGGGGCGGCATCGGCGTCTCGACGGAGCACACCGCGTGGTATCGGCTCAAGTCGGGCATACCCGCGCCGCGCTCAGGCTCAATCGCGCTCAACGGCGCGACCGTCGCCGAGCAGATCGGCGCGCAAATCTTCATCGACGGCTGGGGTCTGCTTTGCCCCGGTGACCCTGCGCAAGCCGTCTCGCTCGCGCGCCGCGCCGCGTCGGTCTCGCATGACGGCGCCGCCATCCACGGCGCGCAGATGGTCGCCGCCATGGTCGCCCTCGCGTTTGAAGGCCCCGACATCGACACTTTGATTGATCGCGCGCTCGCGCACATCCCGCGGCGTTGCGCGCTTGCCCGCATGATCGCCGACGTGCGTCGTTGGCATGCCGCCGATGGAGACTGGCGCCGCACACTCAAGCGCATCCAGCGGATCTACGGCTACGGCGTCTATCCCGGTGGTTGTCACATGATCCCCAATCACGCACTCATCCTATTGGCGCTGCTCTACAGCGGCGGGGATTTCCATCGCGCGATGACGATAGTCAACACCGCAGGCTACGACACCGATTGCAACGCCGCCAACGTCGGCTGCATCCTCGCCGTGCGCGGCGGACTCGACGCGCTCGCCGGCGGCCCCGACTGGCGCGGTCCGGTCGCCGACCGTCTCTATTTGCCCACCGCCGACGGCGGCCGCGCCATCTCCGACGCCGTGCGCGAAACCGATGCCATCGTGCTCGCGGCTCATCGCATGCGCAAGCAGCCTTACACCGCGCCCAAGTCCGGCGCGCGCTTCCATTTTTCTTTGCCCGGCTCGGTGCAGGGTTTCCTCGCCGACGCTTCAGGCGCGGCAGTCATGGTGGAGAATTTTAACGATCAGCTCGCGGTGGCCACGCGCAAGGCATCCGCACTGGCGCGCCCCGCGCGTGTCACGACCGCGACCTTCGCGCCGCTAGACACGTTTACTGCGAGCGCGGCTAGTTACAACTTTGTCGCCAGTCCCACGCTGCTGCCCGGGCACACCGTCACAGCGCGCGTCCAAGCCGTTGCTCAAAACGCACAGCCGGTCGAAGCCTGCTTGGTGCTCACCACCCACGACGCCGTCGGCGCGCCTAGTTTGATGCGCTCGAATCGCAAAATCCTCCGGTCCGGCCAACGCGCCACGCTGCGTTGGAAAATCCCCGCCCGCACCCACCAGCCCATATTAAACATCGGTTTGGAATTTCACTCCTACGCCACTGCGAGGCTGCTGGTGGATACGCTCGACTGGTCCGGCGTGCCGACGACCGCGCTGCTGCCCCTCGCGCCGGGTGACATCGCCCCGCGCGCGTGGGTGGAGGCCTGCACTGGCATTCGCCGGTATAGCGATCGATTGCTTGTGTTTCAAGAAGACGGACTCGGATTCTACGCGCAGGGCGCGCGCGAGTGGACCGACTATCAGATCACGGCCACGCTCCGTCCGCGCATCGCGGCGACGTGGGGTTTGGCTGTCCGTTGGCAAGGACTACAACGCCACCTCACCGCGCGATTTGACGGCCGCCGCGTCCGCCTTGTCGCCACGGTGGACGGACGCGAAAGCGTGCTCGCCACCGCCAAGTATGACTGGCCCATCGAGCAGACGCGCGACGTTACGATCAAAGTGCGGGGACTCACCTGCAGCGTAACAGTTGAAGGTGAGCCCCGACTCAGAACCGACGCGATTCCCGCTTGGCTCGACGGCGGCGCGGTGGCCCTAGCCATCAGCGCCGGTGCGGTCGAGTGCATCGATTTGGCAGTCGCTCCGTGTTAATCCTGGGCACGGAGGGCAGCACACTGCGACTCGATGATCCCAAGGTAACCGATTGGGTTACTTTTCCAATGCGGGGCGCATCGAGTTTTGCGATGGATACCACAGGGGGACGATTTCGGACTGGCGGACCCAGCCGGTCTGGCCGTTGGGGAAGGAGAGGCGCGTCCACCCGAGAAAGGTCTTGTCCATCACGCCCATGGCGCCGGCCGCGAGCGTGGTGGTTTGCTGCGCGGTGTCGGCTTCAGTGGGAATCGAGTAGAGTGTGCCCGCGCGCCAAACAAGCGCGGCGCGCGGATTGGCCGCCACGCCGTAAGCATGGTGTCCAGTGGCGGCGGCGCCAATGGTGAGCACGCCAAGCAACAAGACAACCAAGGCGAGCCAGGTGGTCCACGCGGGAGCCAACCGATAAGCACGCAGCAACAATGTGAGCACAGCGAAGGCCGCGAGGCTGGCACCGACGATCAACCAGCGATCCCAATCGGCGGGCGAGGCGAGACGGGCGACATCGGCCAGCGGGGAGGATTTGAGCAACGGCGCGATGGCGTTGGGTGTGTAGCCGGCCTTGTCGTAAGCGAGCGCGAGATTCCAGCGCGCGGAGGAAGAGCGCGGCCGTTGCACAAACGCGGCGGTGGCGTGCGCCGCTGCTTCGCCCCAATGCTCCTGCTGGGCGAGGGCGAGGGCGAGATTATGGCGGGCGATCCAATCGGTGGGCTGCGCCTTGACGGCCTCGCGCCATACTTCTTCCGACGTCGCGAAATCACCTCCGCGCTAGGCTTTCGCGGCGTCAACGGCGGCCCGCGCGGG
>JADLBI010000008.1 GCA_020847775.1 Opitutaceae bacterium | reverse complement strand
TGTGCTTTGCTGTGGGAATGCCCGCCCCGCTATCCCCTCGCTCCTGCATGACCTTGGCTGTCGCCTGCGCCGCGGTGTCGGGTTGGGCGTCGCCGCCGGAATGGGATCTGCGCACGCTGCCGCGCGAGCATCCGTGGCTCTGGCTGACCCCGGAGCGCGAAGCGCGGCTGACGACATCGGAGGATGCGAATCTGCGCCAGATGCGCGACGCCTTGCGGCATGCGGCGGAGTGGGCGTTGGCGGAACCACTGCCGAAGCACGAGTTGGTGGGGCCGCGATTATTGGCGCAGAGCCGGGCGTGTCTGGCGCGGGTGGCCACGCTGGCACTCGCTTATCGTGTGTTCGATGACGAGCGCTACGCGGCGCGCGCCGAGCGCGAGTTGGATGCGGCCGCGGCGTTTCCCGACTGGAATCCGGATCATTTTCTCGACACGGCGGAGCTGTGCGCGGCCTTTGCCGTGGGCTACGACTGGCTGTATGAGCGCCTGATGCCGGCGCGCCGCGAGGCGTGGCGCGCGGCCCTGGTGGAAAAAGGCCTGCGGCCCGGGCTCGACCCGCATTTCCGCGCGCGGTTCGCCGGCCGCGACAACAATTGGAATCCGGTGTGCAACGCCGGTCTGGTGCTCGCGGCGTTGGCCATCGCGGGAGAGGAACCGCAATGGGCCGAGCGATTGCTGCCGCTGATGGCCGAGTCACTGCCCAAGGCGCTGGCGAGCTACGCGCCGGACGGCGCGTGGTATGAAGGTCCGGGCTACTGGAAATACGGCACGACTTATCTGGCGCTGCTGCTCGACGGCCTGCAAACGGCCTTGGGTGGCGACGGTGGGCTGGGCGCGGCGGCCGGTTTGGCGCAGACGGGAGACTTCTTTCGCGCGGCCATTGGGCCGACGTGGCGGTTTTTCAACTACGCCGATTCCGGCGAGTGGCCGGGCACGTCGCCGACGCTTTACTGGCTGGCCCAGCGCTACGATCAGCCTGGGTTGGCGGATTTCGAGAGGAGGCTCCAGCGACGGATGTTCGCCCAGCTAGCCGAGCGCTCCCGGGTGGGCACTCCAGCGTCAAAGGATGCCGAAGCTTTGCTCGGCAACGTGGAGCTGGCGGACCTGATTTACAGCAATCGTTTCTACGCCTGGGAACTGGTGTGGTATCAGCCACCGGCCACGCCGTCCGCCCTGCCTGTCTCCGTCGGTCGGCGGTTTGACGGAGTGACGGACGTGGCCTTCCTGCGCGGCGGCGGGGATGATCCCGCGGCGTTCTTCGTCGCGGCGAAGGGCGCGGGACTGCCGAACAGCCACGCGCATCTCGATGCGGGCGGCTTTGTGCTGGGCGCTGGGCGAACGATGGGCCGAGGATCTGGGGCCGGAAAACTACGATTTGCCGGGTTACTGGGACATGGCGGAAGGCGCCTCGCGCTGGCGCTATTTTCGACTGGGGTCGCTCAGCCACAACGTTGTGACCATCGACGGGCGCAATCAACGCGCTGGCTGCCGGGTGCCGATCACGGCGTTTTATGCCGATGCGCGGCGGGCGCATGCGCGGTTTGATCTCACGGCGGCGTATGCCGGGCAAGTGAGCGCGGCGTCGCGTGGTTTCGCGTTGCTGGACGCGCATACCGTGCTCGTGCAGGACGAGCTGACGGGGGGCGAAAACGATGTTCACGCGCGTTGGGCCATGCTCACGAGCGCGACGGTGGAATTGGACGGGGCGACGGCCATCCTGCGATTAAACGGCCGCGCGCTGCGGGTCCGCGCGCTCGCGCCGGTCGGCGCGCGTTGGCAGGTGGAGTCCGCCGAACCGCCGACCGCGGTGGAAACACCCAACCCGGGAAAAATCTTGCTCACGCTGCATCTGGGACTCCCTGCGAAATCGACGGCCCGCATCGTCGTGATATTCGAGCCGGCCGAGGCGGAGGCTTGGCCAGTGGAGTCGGTGCCGCTGGCGGCCTGGAGCTCCGAGGCTGCCTTGCCGCTTGAAAGGGCGAAGTGAAATTGTGAGGCGCCGGCATTCGATCATCGGACTGTTCGCGCCGGCCTTGGTGTGCTTGGTGGTGGCGGCGGGTTGCGCGCGAACGGAGTCGGGGCGGCGCACGATCACCTATAGTTTCTGGGGCACGCCGGAACAGCAGAAGACCGAGCTGGCGGTCATCCGCGCCTTCGAGGCCGCGCATCCGGGCGTGCGGGTGGTCCCGCGGCCGGTGCCCGGCGCGGTGCCCCGTTACAACGACAAGCTGCAAGCGATGTTTGTCGGACAGGTGGCGCCGGACGTGGTGATGATCGAGATGTCGCGCTACGATGACTGGGCCTCGCGCGGCGTGCTGGCCGACATCAGCGACGACGTGGAGGAGCTGGCGCGGAGCTATGACATGATGCCGGTGGTGCGGCAGGCCTTCGCGCGCGACGGCCGGTTTTATGCGGCGCCGATCAACGCGCACGCGCAGGCCATGTTCTACAATCGCGAGGCCTTGGCCGCCGCGGGGGTGGAGGCGCCAGCGGAAGGCTTCACTTGGGAGGAACTGCTCACCTTGGCGCCACGGCTGGCACGCCACGCTGGCGCATCCGGTGCGGTTACGGACTACGCGTTTCAACTGCCGCCGCCGACCATCCTGTTTTGGGCGTTCGGCGGGAGGTTGTTCGACGATCTTTATCAACCGCAACGCGCCACGGTGAACAGTCCGGGTGGAGCGGCCGCCGTGCGGTTTATGCGGCGGGCGCTCGCCACGGACGCGGTCTTGCCACCGGACATCGGCGCGTTGGCGTCGGACACGGGCACCTATCAATTGTTTCGCGACGGACGTGTCGCGCTGTTCGTCAGCGGGCGGTGGATGACGCCGGATTTCATGGGCATCCGGAATTTTACTTGGGACGTGCTGCCAATCCCCGCGGGTCCGGCTGGGCGCATCAGCCAGCATGGCGGCACGGCGCTCGGGGTGTGGCGCGGCTCGCGCGAACCGGAACTGGCCCGGGCGTTTGTCCGCTTTTACGCGTCGCCCGAGGGCGTGCGGCTGACGATGGCGGGGCGGCGCTACGTGCCGGTTTACCGGCGGATGGCGTTTAGCGAGGAGTTTTTGCGGCTTACCCCGCCGGAATCGCTCGCGGTCTTTTCGCGTTCAATGGAGGCGGGGGCTGCGTTGAACTATCTTTACGCGCCGGGCTACAGTGACGTGAAGCGGCTGTTTGATGCGGCGATGGAGAAGGCGATCATCCGCACCGATCTGGCGCCGGAGGCGATTCTGGCGGAATTGGAACAGGAACTCAACCGATGGCTGAAACAAAACCAACGTTAGGGGCCGCGCCGGCGCAATCGGCGGAGCGCCGGACGGCGCTGGCCTTCCTGCTGCCCAATCTCACCGGATTCCTGCTCTTCACGGCGGGACCGGTGTTGGCGGCGGTGGGTCTGAGTCTGTTTTCGTGGGATCTGCTGGGCGCGCCGCAATGGCGGGGGCTGCAAAATTTCGCGACGCTGCTGGGTTTTCATGCCACGGGCGAGGGCTGGCGGCCCAATGATCCGGAGTTCTGGCATTATCTGGGCAACACGTTTTTCCTGTTGCTGAACCTGCCGTTGAACATGGCGGGATCCTTGCTTTTGGCGATGGCGCTGAACCGGCGGTTGCGCGGCATCTGGCTGTATCGACTGGTCTTTTTCATGCCGAGCATTCTCGCCGGCGTGGCGATCTACTACCTGTGGCGGTGGATGTATAATCCGCAGTTCGGCTTGTTTAATTCGTTGCTGGCGCTGGCGGGCGTGGAGGGGCCGCAGTGGCTGCTCGACGAACATTGGGTCAAACCCGCGCTGATGTTGATGCAGTCGTGGATGACGGTGGGCGGCACGTCGATGATCCTGTATCTGGCCGCGTTGCAGGGGGTGCCGTCGGAATTATATGAGGCGGCGGAGATCGACGGCGCGGGCTGGTGGGCCCGGCTGCGTTATGTGGTGTGGCCGAGCGTGCGGCCGGTGACGTTTTTTGTGCTCACCATGGGTTTTATCCACGGGCTGCAATCCGGCGTGGACGCCGTGTATGTGATGACGGGGGGCGGCCCTTATGGCGCGAGCACCAACCTGGGTTTTTATATTTACCGGAAAGCCTTCGTGGAATTTCAAATGGGCTACGCGGCGGCGATCTCGCTGGTGCTGTTCGCGATCATCTTTGCGGTGACGGCGGTGAACTGGCGGAAGGGAGGGCGGGTTGAGCTCTCGTGATTTGGAGACACGGCGGGCGCGCGACTGGGGCTGGCTGATGCACGGGCCGTTGCTGCTGATCGGCGCGACGATGCTGCTGCCGCTGGTGTTTATGCTGAAGACCGCGTTGTCGCCCGCGGCGGAGACGATGCAGGCGACCGATTCGTTTGTGGAGATGGTATGGCCGCGGCACTGGCGGTGGGCGAATTTCGCGGAGGTCTGGGAGGCGATTCCGTTTCTGCGCTACTACGTGAACAGTCTGCTGGTGGCGGTGGCCGCCACGGCCGGGCAGGTGGGCACGAGCGCGTGCGCGGCCTATGCGTTCGCGCGGCTGGAGTGGCGCGGGCGCGACCGCTGGTTTTTCGCGTATCTGGCGACGATGATGGTGCCGCATTCGGTCACGATGATTCCGAACTTTGTCGCGCTGCGCTACCTGCCCGACTTGCTGTCCGCGGTCGCGCCGTGGGTGCAGTGGCATGACCTGCGTTATCTGGGGACGGCGGCGGATGCGTCGGTGGTGGGTCGGCTGGTGGGGTTGGATTCGTATTTCGCCCTGACGGTGCCGGCGATGTTTTCGGCGTATGGCACGTTCATGTTGCGGCAGTTTTTCCAAAGCATTCCGCGTTCGCTCGACGAAGTGGCGCGAATCGACGGCGCGGGCCATTGGGTGATCTTTAGCCGGGTGATTCTGCCGTTGGCCGGCCCGGGGCTCACCACGCTCACGATTCTGACGTTCATGAGTGTGTGGGGCAGTTTCCTGTGGCCGCTGGTCGTAACGAACGAGACGGCGTTGCTCACGCTGCCGGTGGGGTTGCAAGCCTTCCAAGGGCAGTATGGCACGGAGTGGCACCTGATGATGGCGGCCGCGCTGTTGATGCTCATCCCGGTCGTGACGCTTTTTCTGGCGGGGCAGCGGTTTTTCGTGGCCGGCGCCACCATCGGCGCGGTGAAGGGTTGAGCGTCGCACTCGACAATGTGAGTGGCTCCTTCATTCCCAAACAAAATTTGTTAGATTACAGCTATTCCCATGCGTGCCATCCGTTTTCTACTCGCGATTATTCTCACGGGCTGGGTCGTGCAGTCCGCCCCGGCCGCCCTCAAGGTCTACTATCTGCGGCACGCCCAAACCGGCGCCAATGCGGTTAAATACTTCAAGGATGTTCCCCACGACGAACGACCGGCGTATGTGGGCAACGCCAACACGTTTTCGCCGAAAGGGGAGGAGCAGGCGGCGGACGTGCCGCGGAAACTGGCCCCGTATCATTTTGATTTTATCGCGGTCAGTCCACTGTGGCGCACTCGCCACACGATACTGCCCTATTTGCAGGCCCAGCAACGTTCGGTCGTGATCTGGCCGGAGCTGGCCGAGTTCGGCGGCAGGGACGGCGATCTGTCGTTGATCGGCACCGACGGGTTGCCGCCGGCCCGGGCGGAATTGCTCAAGGGCGGGCGCAAGATCGTGATCCCGGCGGAGGAGCAGCGTTGGTTCACCCTCCCCGACACCAGCCAGACCAAGCCGCACCTCGGTCGGGGCGGGGCCGAGGGCGCCGCGGATCTCACGGCGCTGGAGCAACTGGTCATCGACCGGGTGCGTCAAGAGTTTGGCGGGACGGATAAATCCATCCTGTTGGTGGGCCACGGCAACGCGGGCAAATATCTGTTGTCCCTGCTGACCGGTGAGCACTGGGTGGTGGATCGCGGGCTGGATAACACAGGCTTGTGGATGGCCGAGGAACAAGCGGACGGAAGTTTCAAGCTGGTGATGGGCGACGGAAAAATCCTAGCCGAGATGCCCGAGCTGGAGGCGTTCAAGCACCCGGTGAGGTAGGCGTGAATAAAGATCCCCGGAGCTTTTGGGGTATTGGAGGGACCGGCTCCGTCCGGTCCGCGCCCGCGCTGAGCATGCGCTCGCCCAACCGGCCGACGCGGCCTGTGGGCCATAGCCTTGGCGACGGCCCAAGGTCGGCTCTCCACTCAAGCCTGAGCATTCTGCTGTCCAGCAGAACGGGGTATCGGACCCAAAGGGAATAAAAGTGCGCCGGACCGCTTCGCCAGGAGGGGGATAACCGGAAGTGATGTCATTCTCGTCTGGCGACGATTGTTAAATCGAGGTGGGCCGTGCGCTCCGCGCGCGGCGGTCGGACTGTCGCGGTTCAC
>JADLBI010000007.1 GCA_020847775.1 Opitutaceae bacterium | reverse complement strand
GGTGGCGGTGACGGTCTGCGTGATGGTCTTGACCACGGCTTTTTCCGTGGTGACCGGGATGCCAGTCTCCTTTTTGCGCTGGGTGACGCCAATCGCGACGAGGACGATCAGGAGGACGGAGCCGCCGATGAGTATCCATTTCTTTTTGGATTTACGGCGCGGAGCGGGGGTGGCTTGGTTCATGGGACGCGGATAAAATTGGAGATGGAAACTGTGGAGGGGCCCACAACGACCCCTCCACAACACAACAACTGACTTCTAGGAACAAGGCTGGAACTACCAGCCTGCCCGCGTTTCGAAAACGCCCCGGCGCTCCGCTCCCCACCGTCGGCACAGGGTGCCGTCGATAAAAAGGGAAAACCGGGTTGTTCGCAATGCGCGGACATGCCTCAACAACACCCACCCCGCCGAAAAGTTACACGAATCTTTGATAAACGGACCCAAGGGCGGATGGGCGGGAGGCAGAAAAGCAACTCGCGGTGCCGGGCCGGGCCTAGCGTTTACGCTGCTGCTCCGCCGCCCACATAGCCGCGCCGACGATGCCCGCCTCGTTGAAGAATTCAGCCGGGACCAGTTGGGCGCGTGGTTTGATGTATTTGAAAAACTTCGCGTGGTTCTTGCTCACTCCGCCACCGATAATGATCCGTTCTGGCCAGAGGATTTTCTCCAAGACGCGGATGTAATCGCGCAGCTCCTTGCCCCATTCCTTGTAGTCGAGATCGCGCCGGTCCTTGGCGGCTGACGACACGAACCGCTCGGCGGATTTTCCGCGAATCGGCAAATGGCCCAGCTCGCTGTTGGGGAAAAGTCGGCCGTTGCAAAACAAGGCCGAGCCCACGCCCGTGCCGAGGGTGAGCAAAAGCACTGTGCCCGTGATATCGCGGCCGGCGCCGAAGCGAATCTCTGCCATGCCCGCGGCATCGGCGTCATTGATCAACGCAACCGGACAACCGGTGGCTTTCCCGAACAGCCTCACGACATCACAGTCGCAGAAGTCCTTGTGCAGGTTCGCCGAAGTCAGGATGCGCGGCCCATGGACCACGCCGGGAAAGCCCACGCCGATCGGACCTGCCCAATCGAAATGCGCGGCGAGCCGCTTGATCGTCGCGGCCATTTCCTTGGGTGAAAGTTTTTTGTCCGTCGCGATGCGGTGGCGCGGGGCTACGAGCCGCCCGGTGCGAGTGTCAACCGGCGCGCCTTTGACCGCCGAGCCGCCGATGTCGATGCCGAGGATTTTCATGCGTTGAAAAAGATTCAGGCTTCGCAATGCGCCTCGCCACCGGCGCCATGCGCGTGACCGTGGCGCAGTTCCTCCGTCGTCGCTAGCCGCGCCGCGACCACTTCCACCTCAAACGCCAAGTCCACGCCGGCAAGCGGGTGGTTTGCGTCGAGCGTGACGGTCTCGGCATCCACGGCGACCACGGTCACGATCGGTGCGGCGCGGTCCGTGTCAGTTTGGAATCTATCGCCCACATGCAGTTCGCCTTCGACCGGGATCTGATTCCGGGGCACGCGCTGGATCTGCGTGGAATCGTGCTCGCCGTAGGCTTTCGCGGCGGACACTTGCACCAAGCGTTTCGCGCCGGCTGCCTCGCCGCGCAATTGCTCATCCAGCCCGTCGATGATCTGACCCGCGCCCTCAAGATAGGTGATCGGCTCGCCACCGGCGGAAGTGTCGAGCACGCGCCCCGCCGGGTCGCGCAACGTGTAGTGAAAAGTGACAACGCGCGGTTTCATGTTTCCTGTCGCAAAAGTTGCAAAGGCGGATGGTCCGTCACGCCACGCCCGGAAAGCAAGCCCGTGCACAACGTGAGCAGCGGCACCACCAACAGCGCCACCGCCACGGGCGCGACCGGCAGCACCGGCGCGATTTTGAAGACAAAATGCGCCAACAACACGTTGGCCACGAGCGCCAGCGCGCTGCCGGCCAACGCGCCGATCAGCCCGAGGATCGCGTATTCGATCAGTTGCATGCGCGCTAGCTGGCGGCGCGACGCCCCAAGCGTGCGCAGCAAGACCACCTCGCGGATGCGTTGGAACCGCCCCGCCGCCACCGCGCTTGCCAGCACCAACAGCCCCGTCGCCACCGTGAACATCGCCATGAACCGCACCACCAACGACACCTTGCCAAAAATACCGTCAAACGTCTCGACCAACAGCGAGAGATCGATGGCGGAAACATTGGGGAACTCGCGCACGACGGCCTGCTGCAAGCGCGCCGATGCCACGGCATCGGCAGCGCGCGTGGCGACCACATAGAATTTTGGCGCGGCCTCCAATACCCCGGCTGGGAAGACCACGAAGAAATTCGGCTCCAGCCGCCGCCACTCGACCTTGCGCAAGCTGGTGACCCTGGTCGGCACCGGCACACCCTGAACGTCGAACTCGATTTCGGCGCCCAGCCCGATCCGCAAATCGCGCGCGAGCCCCTCCTCTAGGGATATTGGCACTGGCGTGGTTTCCTCCGCCACGTGGCCGGTGAATGCGCCCGCGGTCAGCGTCTCGGTCGGGCCGAGCGCGGCGCGATAGGTCGAGCGGTATTCGCGCCGCAACGTCCAGCCCGGAATATCCAGTTTTTCGTCACCGAGCAAAGCCTCGGTGCCGCGGCCGTTCATGGCGCGGATTTTCATCGTGACGATTGGCGCCACCTGCAACGCCGGCATCTTTTCGCGGGTAAGCAAATCCTCCAACGGGCCGACTTGATCATCTTGAATATCGAAAAATATTAAATTCCCACGACTGCCGCTACCCGTGCCTTCGATCTGTGCCAACAGCGTCTCGCGTGACAGGTAAAGCGTGAGGACGAGAAACGTGCCCAAACCCAGCGAAAGCAGCAGCAGGCCGGTGCGGTTATTGGGCCGGTGCAAGTTGGCGATACCTTGGCGTAGCACATATGGCAGACGGCGCGGTGTCCAACGCCGGGCCGCCCAAGCGAGTAGGCGGCCTACTACGGCAAGCAACGCAAACCCCACCGCCAGCGCGCCAGTAAATCCGAGCCCCAGTCGCCAACTCTGGGTCTGCCACACGGCAAATCCGACCACCGCCAGCATGATCACCACCCACAAGACGAGCCGCAGCG
>JADLBI010000006.1 GCA_020847775.1 Opitutaceae bacterium | reverse complement strand
TAGTTACGACTACGCGCTCACCTGCATGTTTGCCGATCTCGCGGCGCACAACGCCTACCAAGTGCATCCGCTGCACACCGCGTTCGTCGCGGTCGGCAAGCCGCTCTGGTCGCGCGTGCAGATTTACGACGCGGAGTGAGTGGGCGTTTCGCCTTTGAGAGCGACGGGTTCGAAAAAGCCGGTCTGGGCCAACGGGATGCGGGCGCGCACGTAGATGCCGTCGTCGCGGTGATCCTGCTCCTGGATGTGGCCGAGGGTGTGGAGCTTGGCGATGACGTCGTAGCGATGATGCGGGACGAGCAGCTCGGCGGCGCCTTGGGTGCCGGCCATGAGTTCGAGGCAGCGTTCTTCGAGTGCGGGCACGCCGTCGCGCGTGTGCGCGCTGATGAAAATCGCGTCTGGCACGAGCTGCTTGGCGCGCTGCACATCAGCGGGCGTGGCGGCGTCAATCTTGTTGAAGACAGTGAGCATCGGCTTGCCGGTGGCGCCGAGTTCGGCGAGCACGCTGAGCGTGGTCGCGTGGTGGTGCTCGAAGTTGGGATTGGTCACGTCGATCACATGGATTAGGAAATCGGCCACAATGGCCTCTTCGAGCGTGGCTTTGAACGCTTCGATGAGGCGGTGGGGCAGGCGGCGGATGAAGCCGACGGTGTCGGTGATGAGCAGCTTCTGGTTGCCGCGGAGCAGCAATTGGCGCGTGGTCGGGTCGAGCGTGGCGAAGAGTTTGTCCTCGGCGAGCACATCGGAGCCGGTGAGCGCATTGACGAGGGAGGACTTGCCCGCGTTGGTGTAGCCGACGATCGACGCGGTGGGCACGGGGACGCGCAGGCGTTTGCGCCGCTGCACCCCGCGCTGCTTTTGCACGACGGCGAGCTCGGCGCGCAGGCGGGTGATGCGGTCGCGCACGAGGCGGCGGTCCTGTTCGAGCTGGGTTTCGCCTTCGCCACCGAGTTTGCCCTTGCCGCGTTGGCGCGAGAGGTGAGTCCAGGCGCGGGCGAGGCGCGGCAGCGAATACTCCATGCGCGCGAGCGCGATTTGCAGCACAGCTTCGCGGGTTTGGGCGCGGTCGGCAAAGATATCGAGAATAACCTCTTCGCGATCGATCACGGCGATGCCGGAAAGTTTTTCCCAGTTCTTTTGCTGAGCGGGCGAGAGCGACTCGTCCATCACGATGAGGTCGCAGTCGAGGTGTTTCGCGAGGGTGATGATCTGGTCGGTGCGCCCGCTGCCGAGCAATGTGGCAGGGGTGGGCTCGCGCAGGTTGACGAGTTCGGTGTGCACGACGCCGATGCGGAGATTCTCCACGAGCTCGACGAGTTCGGTCAGGAGCTCCTGGGCTTCGCCGACGCGCATGTCGGGCGTGTTGACGCCGACGAGCAGCGCGCGTTCGCAGCGGTTGGGATCGGCTTTTTGAGTATTATCGAGAAAATCGGCCATGCAGGCAGGAGGGTGACCATACGGCAGTCGTCGCTGCGGTCAAATCGGGATCGTTATTCAGAGGGTGCTTATGCTGCTACGGCACGCGGGCCCGGTGCCGTCAACTTTAGTCGGAAAAATAACATTCTACGTAACAATGCGTAGGCCGGTCTGAATGTTTTGACAGGTTGCGGGGCGGTCGCAGGTTTCGCCGGATGCATTGTTCATGGCCGAGGAGAAATGGGGCAGCGGTTCTTGTTTGCATAGTTTTGTTCGCGGTTCCCTGCACAGTGAACGCGGACGGTTTGGAGGAGAACGTTTTCCCCCATCAACAAACGGTCCGGGCCTACGCGCAATACGGTGAGAGCCACTATTACGGCACGCGTGATGGAGTTTGGCGGCAAACGGATTGGCACGATGCGGATGTGGCGGACCGTGTTTGGGGACAACCGCGACAGCAGGTCACCGGACTGGCGGTGTTGTGGGACCGTATCGTGGTCGCGGCGGGCAACATGCTGCTCACCGGACCGGCCGATGATCCGGCGCAATGGCGCGAGGTTGAACGCACGGCCTTTGCGCCGGAGCCCGCGAATAATTGGCAGCATCTGCGCGTGCTGGCCGGCTGGTTTGTAGTGCGCGGTTCCAAAGGCTTTTATGTATCAGAGGATGGCACGCGTTGGGAAAAGCTCGAGGCCGATGGTCGGCAGGTGCGTGGCGTCGGTCCCGGGGCGTCGGGCTTGTGGGTGGTGACGACGGTGCCTGGGGAATCCGGTTACGTGCTTGGGCGCAGTGAAGATCTGCGCGATTGGACCTGGAGCGATCCATTGCCGGAGCACTTCACGCCAACCAGCGCGATTTTTCCGGTAATTGGCGATGGCGTCGCGGTGCTGGCTGGAACCTATGCCAGCCGGGGCGAGAAGTTTAACGTGCCGCAGGCGATCCTGAGTTACCGGTGGCCGAGCGAAGGCGCGGTGGATTGGAAAATTTCGACGCAGGCCACGCCGACGGGCGGCAGTTTGATTGAGGTCGCCGGGATTGGGCCGGATGCGTGGGCGCGCCTGCCCAACGGCGATCTCGCCGCGTCGGTGAATGGTTTTGATTGGATACGCTTCGCGGCTGATCCCTTAAACACCCCCGATACTTGGTTCGCGGGTGACGAACCGACTAATTACCATTTCCTGCTCGCCACGAAAGAAGGCCGTTACCTGAAGATTTATGCGGAACAGCTCGAATATGCGGGGCGGGGCGGCGCTCCTTATGTCGCGTGGCAGGAGGTCCAGACTTCTGCCCCTGTGGTTGCCGTCGCGGCAACGAGTGCGGTGTCTGCTAACCCGGTTAACGATCTGATGGCCGCAGCTTATCAACACTCGATCGAGCAGGTGAAGGCAGGCGACGAACTGTATGCGCGGGGCGGCGTTATCACGGCGAAAACTTTCTGGGAGGAGGCGGAGCAGGCTGGCAATCACGAGGCGGCACTGCGCCTCGCGTTGCTCTATATGGAAGGCGCGGGCGTGGTGCCGGATTTGTCGCGCGCGCTGGCCTTGGCGGAGAAAGCGGAAACCGCGGCGACCACACGAAGCAGCGCGGAAAAGCTCGTGGCCAGTCTCAAGGTGCTGGCACAGGCCACGGTGTCGCCGTCGGCCGCCGCGCAGGCGCGGGCCGATGCGTTCGCCGCGGTCGGTCTCGCGCGGCCCACGGGAAATCCGGAAGCTGACTTCCAGCTTGGGAGCGATTACGAGGAAGGGCGCAAGGGAACCGCCCCGAGCGAGCGCAAGGCGGGCGCGATTAGCGCGTATCGCCGGGCTTCCAACGCGGATCACGTCCTTGCGACGATGGCGCTGGTGCGCCTGCTGAACGAGCAGCGTTTGGAACTTGCGGAGAAGCCTGACAGTGGCGACGGCTATGCCGTCAGGCGGCTTAAGGAACTGATTGCGGAAATCCAAGAACGGATCCTGCGTGCCGCCCGACTCGGCAACGGCGAGGCGCTCCGGATTCACGCCTTGTGGATTGCGCAGGGGCAGATGGGCGGAGATGCGCAGGCGAATGGAGCATTGGCGCTGATGAAATTGCAGGAGGCTGCGGAGCCCGGCGACCTCATCGCGATGCGCTTGCTCATCCGCGCGGCGCAAGCGGGTGAATGGAAGCCGCCGACGGACGACACGGTGGAGAAACTCGTGGAAAAACTCGCGGCCGCCGGGGAGGCCGATGCGAAGGCATTGATCCAGCAACGCGATCAGCAAAGGAGTTTTGAGCGTGAATACTGGGGCCCGCGCGGTGTGCCGGTGGCAGATCCGAAGGCGGTAGCGACAGCGGTGCCGACGGAGGCAAACATCGTGAGCGACGTGCCGCGTCCGCTGTTTAATTATTTCCAGTTGGCGCGGCCGACGGCGACCGCGGCGCGTTCGATGGATGCGGCGCGCGCGCTCGTGATCGCAATGATGAGCGATGGACGCATCGACGCGCTGGAGCGCAGTATCCTGAGCGCAGTGGCGAAACCATCATTCCGTTTGAAATTGCTGCAGTCGGCGGATGCGCAGGGCGCGGCGCGTGAACTTGTTTTCCTTGGAAGTTATCAACCGCAGGCACGCGCGTTCATCGAGCGCTTCATCCCGGTGGAAGGCTCGGACGAACCGGAAATGACGCCGTTGATGCGGCGCTATTTTTGGATTTGGACTGGCGTGAACGGTTGGAAGCAGGCGATTGCGCATGCCGAATCGAGCCCCGCTGGGCGGAAGGAAATGCTGACCGTGATTCAAAACTGGCTGGGCGAGAAATGGCCGGGCAGCAGTGCGGCGAACCATTATGCATCCATCCGTGATGAGCTGACGGCGTTCAGCACAGTGCTGTCGCAGTTCAAAGGACGGGAACACACGCTTGGGCGAGCTTTGGTGTATGAAGCCTGTCGGGCGTTGGACCAAGGACTGAACGATGTCGTGCCCGATGTGCTGTATGTGGAGTTTAAGGATGAGCCCACGGGATACTGAGATCATGGCCGCGTTCTCGCGTAAACTTTCACTCGTGGCAGCCCGCGCCGCGTGTTGGATCGCTCCGGTAATGGTCGCGGGCTTCACGGGTGTGGCGCTGGCGCACTTTTTTTTTGAGGTCGGTAATTATCCCGAGCCGCGCGCGCGTTACGCCGTGGGCGCGCTGTTTCTTTTTCTCTTCGCGCCGGTCACGGGCGCGATCTGGTATTTCGCGCGGCAGCGGGTGCGGGCGCTTGGTCCCGCGGCCCCCTCTTCGGAGGTTACGAAACGATGACCATGATATTGGCCGCCGCCGGTATCGCCTCCTTGGTCGCGGGACTGCTGGTGATGTGGTGTCCGGCCGGGGCTTGGGCGGGACTGACCCTGCGGCGCTCCTATTGCGCGAATCAAGCTTCGATGGCCGGGGCACTTTGCTTTGGCGGCCTCGGATCCGGCGGGGCGGCCTTACTGTTATTTTCCGGCGCTGATTTGTGGCATGGCTGGCGTTCGCAAAACTGGCACCCGGTCGAGGCCGTGGTCACAGCCAGCCGACTGGTCGAAGTGCGGCAGATCCGCTCGACGAACCCGGCGTATCGGGCCGATGTCACCTACCGATACAATGTGGTGGGCCGCACGCATGCGGCGCAGCGCATCGCTTTCGGCGCGATGGCGACGCCAGACCATGCAGCCGTTGACGCAGAACTCGCCACACGCTTCGCTCCGGGAGCGACACTGACGGTGCGCGTGGACCCGGACGATCCGGAGGAAGCCGTCATCGATCCCGGCGTGCAGCCGAAGGCCGGCATTCTCGGCACTCTGGGCGCGATCTTTTTCGCGGTCTCGTTGTGGCAGATGCGCGGTTTGTGGCGCGATTGGGAAGGCGATCACCTCGTGCCGCAGGAATCGCGGCGTAAACGGATCAAACGGGCATGAAAGCATCCTGCGCTTCGCTTGGCGGTAGGCCGCGTCCAGTTCCGTGCTGGCACCGGTTGCCGCTGGCTTTGGGCAGCGGCTTGCTCGCGACTGGAGTCGGCAGTGCCGCCGGCACCGCCATATTCGCCGCCTTTCCTTGGTCGGACACATTCGTGGCCAATGACCAGCGGCCTTGATTTTTATGAAAACTACCAGACTCAATCGTTTGATCCCGCTTGCGGCGGTGCTACTCAGCCTCGGCACCGGAACTCTGGCTGGCGCGTCTCCGGCCGAGATTCGTGATGTGCCCCGGCCGGTGTTTGTGGTCCTGCAAAAACTGGCTTCGAACCGCGTGCTGGAAGTGTCAGACCCGGAATTTCAGCATTTGCCGGAGAATGCACGAGCGGCGGCCCAACAGCGCTACTATGCGGGTCAGCGGGAGCTCATTGTCGCGGCGGGCGATCCCGACTGGTTCGCAACGTCCAAGCGGGCCTTCATCCAAGCCGTGGCGGTGGACGGGCGTTTTGAGGCGGAGGTGCACCCTTTGCCGCGCCCGGGCTTCAGGCCGCCGGCGGTCAAATTCACCGGGCGTCTCACGCTCGAAAATCGCCAGCGTCTGCTTGCGTTACTGCCGCCGCCATTTCCGGAGAACGGAAGCCCGCGTGAATGGCTTGCGCATGGGCGCGAGGGGTGGAAGGCGTTGCTGGCGTTTGCGTCCACCGTCCCCGCGCAATTTGACGATACCGCGGCGGCGCTGACAGCGCATCTTCATTCGTTCGCGGCACGTTCCCGCGTAGATAATCAGTTCAAGCCTCTACAGGACGAACTCGCTCGTCTGGCCGAATTGGCTAAGGTCCACGCTGCGGATGTGCCTCCGGCTCCAATTCGCGCCTCGGTGCTGACCCGCGCGCTACTGTTTGCCGCCGCCCAAGCCGCGCAGCCGCAGGTCCCGGCTTATGTTTACGCCCGATACGAGGTTCAGCCGGCCGACCAGCAGTATCTCCCTTTCGCCGTTTCTCCGGTGGCCGGCGGAGCGAACAATTAATCCCGTTTTCCCATGATCACCCTGATTCGCTTTTTTTCCCGAATGCTTGGCGTTGTGTGCTTGCTCGGACTGCCGTCTTTGCTGCTGGCCCAGCCTGCCGACGCCTCGGCGGAAGAAACGGCCTGGTTTACCGGCGAGTGGACGCTGACGCCGGCACCGGTCGAGGGCTTTGACGACATCGCGACCGCAACGCTGGGTGTTGTGACCATTGAAAATCCCGGTGGCGCGAAGATCGTCCGGCACACGCCTGAGCGCAAGGGACGTCCGGCGGTATCCGTGGCGTTCACGGTCAAACAATTCGGCAAGAACTTCCCCTGGTGGACCGAGGACGGCGGGGCCAATGCGGTCGCCCGCAAGGTTGACGAAAACACCTTTGATCTGGCCGCGGTGGGGCCGATGGGCAGGGCCGATTGGAATCGCGCGCTGCGGCACACGCGCGTGGTGAAGCCGGCAGGTGAAAGCGCTCCGCCAGCATGTCATTAATTTCTCATGTCTGCGCTGAACATGCTGTCCGTGCGGCATCATCTGAGGAGCAACGGTAATCATGGCTGGTTTGATCAATCGCAGTGGCATTTTCGTCCGTTTGGTCTTCGTCGCCACCGCGCTTGGGTTGATTTGGGGCGTCTGGCGACCGTGTTATTTCTCGTTGAATGAAATCATGCGGAGACCCGGTTCGGCCGACGAACTGAAGACTTTGCGCACGGGAGAGTATTTTCTGATTGAAGGAACCGTGAAGCCGACGGGGGGTGACCTTCGTGAATGGCAAGGGCGGTTCGTTTATGTGCACCGCATGTTTAAGGATGTGGGGACGCACACGAAGGATCGACGGGTGGTCGAACTTGAGAAGTGGCGCCCGGCGGTCGCGTTCATTTGGCGTGATGGCACCCTGATGTTATCGGCGAACAGTTATGAATTGAACCATGCGCCCCGGATACAACCACGATTCTGGCCGCGCAAATGGCTGTGGACCACGCGAGTGGATGACTGGCATGAGTCGAGCCGCGGATTTATGGCCGGTGAGGCCGCCTTGGCATACGGCAAAATGAACGCAGAAGGACCGCGGATCGAAATGCTCATGCAGTCGCCTTTGCGTGAAGTGGTG
>JADLBI010000005.1 GCA_020847775.1 Opitutaceae bacterium | reverse complement strand
GGAATGCCGCGGCCGTTGTCGCGGATGGAGATCGAGCCATCGACGTGGATGTTGACCTCGATGCGCGTGCAATGGCCCGCGAGATGCTCGTCCACCGAGTTGTCGAGCACTTCGGAAACGCAGTGGTGCAGGGCGCGCTCGTCGGTGCCGCCGATATACATGCCGGGCTTTTTGCGCACGGCTTCCAGGCCCTTGAGCTGGCCGAGCTGGTCGGCATTGTAAGCGTGGGTGTTCGCGGGATTTTCGGCGGGGGTGGCGGATTCGGCAGAGTCGGACATGAAAGGGTTTGGTGAAGTGAAATGCGGAATGGGAAATTCTCGTTTACCGCGATGCCGCACGCGAGGGTTTTTTTGGGAAAAAACCGGGTCACCAAGGCCGTTCTTTTGGCCATTACGGGACAGTTTCGTTTGACCGGGGTGGGGACAGCGGCAAGCTGGCCGCCACCATGCTGAGTCCGGTGCTCGAAAAGCTCTTAATCCTGCAAGATCGGGACACGAAACGACTGGGCTTGGCGGCCCAAATCAAGGCGGTGCCGGGCGACATCGCGCTGGTGCAGCAGAAGATCGCCGCCGAAAAAGCCGCGATTGATCAGGCCCGCGACGAATTGCGGCATCTGGAATCGGACAAGAAGCTGCTCGAAACCGAGATTGGCTCCGCCGAGGACAAGCTGGCCAAATACCGCACGCAGCAGCTTTCCGTTAAGAAGAACGACGAGTATCAGGCGCTCGGCCACGAGATCGAGACGATGGAGGGCAAGGTCGGCGAGATGGAGGGCAAGGAGCTCGAGATCATGTATGCGATCGACGCGGCCAAGGCGCGCTTCGCCGCCGCCGAGAAGGTGCTGAAGGAAAACATCTCCGGACACGAGGCGCGCATCGCCACGCTGCGGGAACGCGAGGCGAGCCTGCAAGCCGAGCACACTGCGACGCTCGCCGACGTGGCGACGGCGCGCGCGCCGGTCGGCGAACCGGCGTTGCGGGTTTATGATCGCATCTCCGCGCGGCAGATGCCGGTTTGCGTGCCCTTGCAGCACGGCAAATGCGGCGGGTGCCACTTGAAAGTTTCGTCCGAGGTGGAATCGGCCGCGCGCGGCAAATCCACCGACACGCAACTCGCGGCTTGCGACCAGTGCGGGCGCTTGGTTTATTGGGAATCCTAGTTTTGGGGCCTGATTGTCGCTCCGAGTTCTTTGATCCCAAGGCGCGGGTAATGCCGCGCTCGTTTTAGAAACTTGGAGAGGAAAGTCCGGACACCACCGGGCAGGATGCCGCGCGAGGGCGACCAAGCGTGGGCGGCGCGCGTCAAGGCGCGTTGACGGACAGTGTCACAGAGAACAAACCGCCTCTTTGCAATTTCAGATTTCAAATCTGAGATGGCAGAGAGGTAAGGGTGAAAAGGTGGGGTAAGAGCCCACCGCGCCGTTGGCGACAACGGCGGCACGAAAAACCCCTTCC
This sequence comes from Opitutaceae bacterium, assembly GCA_020847775.1. Classification (GTDB taxonomy): domain Bacteria; phylum Verrucomicrobiota; class Verrucomicrobiia; order Opitutales; family Opitutaceae; genus Cephaloticoccus. The sequence continues at coordinate 4,630 of JADLBI010000005.1, read as the reverse complement.
GGTGCAAGGCAAAATAGGAGACTGGGCGGCCCGTCCATTAGTCTCGGGTATGCCGCAACCCGCTTCGCCCGTGCGTCTCTCCACTTCGGTGGAGCTATGCAGGGCTACGCAGGTCAGGTCCGCTGAGAGGCGGGCGTTGAGAGAAATGACAATCGAATCCCGCGCGAGCGGGAGGAACAGAATCCGGCTTATCGGCCCCAAAACTAGGTTTTGCGCGAACGCGCGGGATGATTCCCCGCGCAAATTACCGTTGACTCGACGGCGGGCGTTTGAGTCTTTGTCCGACCTTTTAATTCGATCTACTCATGGCCAACACCAAATCTGCCATCAAAAACGCGCGTAAAACCGCGCGTTTGACCGTCCGCAACAAGAACACCAAGACCCGGCTCAAGACCCTGCACAAGAAGCTGGTGGCCGCCGAGAAGGCGGGCGACGCCGCTGTGACCAAGACCGCTGCGTCGGCCTATGTGTCCGCGATGGACAAGGCCGTGAAATCGGGCGTCGTGCACAAGAACGCCGCTGCCCGCGCCAAGGCACACATCTCCAAGCACCTCGCCGCCAAGTAAGGCGACATCCCGCTTTCCCAAGCCCGCACCGCAACGTGCGGGCTTTTTTGTGTGCAAACGAAAGCCGCGTGGGACCACAAATGTCCCAGCCGCCTTGATAAATTGGCTGCTTTCTCACCGGTCGCTTCCTAACCCTGTTGCTGCATGACGCCCGCCCCTGAACAACTTCGCCGTCGTTTCCTCCCGTGGGACCGGCCGTTGTTGCCGCAGGCGGTCGGGGCGTTGACGGAAAACTGGTCGGGCGAAGGGCCGCTTGATCTCGCGGATGTGTTCGTGCTGGTGCCGACGCAGCAGGCCGGCCGGCGTTTGCGCGAGGCGCTGGCCACCCATGCGGCGGAGCGCGGGCAGGCGGTGTTTCCGCCGCGCGTGCTGACCTTGGAGGCGTATGTTTCCGAAACCGTGCCGGTGGACGCAGCGGCCACGCGGCTCGAAGCGCAATTCGCCTGGGTGGAGGTTTTGCGCGTCGCGCGGCTGGATGATTTTCGCGCGGTGTTTCCGGTGAATCCGCCGGAGCGCAATTTCGCATGGGCGCTGCGGCTCGCGACGGAGTTGGCCCGCCTGCAAGACGCGCTGGCCGAGGTCGGGCTGACTTTTGCCGACGTGCCCGGACGCGTCGGCCGGCAGTTTTCCGAATACGAACGCTGGGGGCAGCTCGCCGAATTGGCGCGGCGGCAAACCGCCGCGCTCGCCGCGACCGGTTTGCGCGATGCGTCGAGCACGCGGTTGCAGGGCTTGGACGAAGCGAACGTGCCGCCGGGCATCGCGCGCATTATCGTGCTGGCGACGCCGGATCCGCGGCCGGTGGCGCTGACCTTGCTGGCGCGCCACGCCGCGCAAGTGCCGGTGGAGATCTGGCTGTTCGCGCCGGAGAACGAAGCGGGCGCGTTTGACGCGTGGGGCCGACCTGAACCTGGGCCGTGGGCGAAACGGCCGTTGTTGACCGACAATTTTCGCGAGCAAGTCGAGCTCTGCGCCGATCCCGAGGCGCAGGCGATCCGCACGGCGCGCATCGCCGAATCGTATGCGGGCGACGACGGCCTGCTCGCCGTGGGCGTGCTCGATGGGGAAATCATGCCGCTGCTGGAAACCGCGCTGCGGGAACGCGGCCTCGCGGCTTACAATCCCGCGGGGCAACCGCGGCGCGGTGATCGCCTGCATCAATTGCTCGCCGCGTTGCGCGATCTGGCGAATGACGATTCCTTCGCGACGGTCAGCGCGCTGGCGCGCCACCCCGATGTGCTGGCCGCGCTCGGGGTGGATTCGGCCGCGGTGTTTCTGGCCGAGCTCGATCATGTGCAGGCGCGTTACCTGCCGGCGGATTTGGATGACGCGCGTCGCGTGCGGCACGGCAGCGAGGTTTTTAAACGCATCGCGGCGTGGCGCGATCAACTGCGCCGCGAAAAATTTCCGGATAACGTCGCGGCCGTGCTGGCGGAGATTTTTCAGGGCCGCTGCTTTGATTCGCGTCAACCTGCCGAAGCGGCCTTGGCGGAATCCGCCGGGGCCTGGGCCGAGGCGATTGGCGAGGTCACGCGCGCGCTCGAACGTTTCCCGCAATTGTCCGCCAGCGAGGCGTGGGAAGCGGCGTTGCGGCTTTATGGCGGCAGTCTGGTGTTTCCCGAAAAAACTCCCGGCGCGCTCGAACTGCAAGGCTGGCTGGAGCTCATGTGGGAAGATGCGCCGCATCTGGTGGTGGCGGGGCTCAACGACGGGCTCGTGCCCTCCGCGGTGAATGGCGACCCGTTCTTGCCGGAGAGTTTGCGCGAAATGCTCGGTCTGAAAACGAATGCGATGCGGCTCGCGACGGATGCGTATTATTTGCACGCGCTGTCGGTTTCACGCGCGCGCGACGGACGACTCGAGGTGCTGCTCGGGCGCGCCTCGGCCAGTGGCGAACCGCTGCGGCCGTCGCGACTGCTGCTGCACTGCGCGGACGTGGAATTGCCGTCGCGGGTGGAATGGTTGTTTCGCGAATTGCCCGCGGCGGGGGCGAATCTCGCGTGGGCGCGCGCGTGGCAATTGCGGCCGCGCGAAGTCGCGGTGCCGGATCGACTGGCCGTCACGGCGTTGCGCGACTGGCTGGCTTGTCCGTTCCGGTTTTATCTCAAGCGCGGCTTGAAAATGGAGGCGGTCGATCCGGCGAAGGCCGAACTCGACGCGATGGATTTCGGCACGCTTTGCCACAGCGCGCTTGAGGCAATGGGCAACGATGCGGCGATGCGCGACTGCACCGACGCGGACAAGCTGCGCGCGTTTTTACTCGATGCGCTCGAAGCGGCCGTGGCGCAACGTTTCGGCCGTGAACTCTCGCTGCCGCTGCTCGTGCAGCTGGAATCGGCGCGGCAGCGTTTGGGCTTCGCGGCGGAGACGCAGGCGATGGTGCGGAAAGACGGTTGGGTGATCGAGCGGATGGGCGAAAAGTTTGTGGAGCACAAATTCGAGCTGCCGGTGGGCGCGTTCACGCTGGCGGGCAAGATTGATCGCATCGACCGCCATGAAACCACGGGCGAGATTCGCGTGCTCGATTACAAGACTTCCGATCAGCCGGTGAATCCCGCGGCGGCGCACCTGCGCGGCGCGCGGCGCGACGAAACCCCGCCGGATTGGGCCGTCTGGCCGAATGCCGGGAAACCGCGCGTCTGGTGCGATCTGCAACTACCGGTTTATGAGCGCGTGGTCGCGGGACTTTTCCCCGGCACACGGCTGACCTGCGGGTATTTTAATCTGCCGAAAGCGGTCACGGAAACCGGCGTCGCGTTGTGGGAGGATTACACGCCGGAGCTCGCGGCCTCCGCGTGGGGCTGCGTGGCAGGCGTGGTGAATGCGATTGCGCGGCGCGAATTCTGGCCACCGCGCGAGCTCACGGGTCGCGAGGCGGAATACGACGACTTCGCCCCGCTGTTTCAACGCGGCGCGGCCGCGAGTGTGGCTTGGCCGGGAGGCGCGGCATGAATCCCGGGCACGAGATGATCCTCGCCTCGGCGGGTTCGGGCAAAACCTACGCGTTGACGAATCGTTTTGTGAAACTGCTGGCGCTCGGCGCCAAGCCCGAGCGCATCGTGGCGCTGACCTTCACGCGCAAGGCGGCGGGCGAGTTTTTCGACGCGATTTTGCGCAAGCTCGCGGCGGCCGCGACGGACGAAAAAGCGGCGGCCAAGCTCGCGGCCGACATCGCCCTGCCGAAGATCAAGCGCGCGGAGTTTCTGCAACTGCTGCGCGCGGTGGCCGATGCGATGCACCGGCTGAAGCTCGGCACCTTTGACGGATTCTTCGCCGGCGTCGTGCGCAATTTTCCGTTCGAGCTTGGGCTGTCGGGCGAATTTGAAGTGCTCGAGGCGCCCGCGGCCAGAGCGGCGCAGGCGCGCGTCATGCGGCAATTGCTCACGCGCCACGGTAAGATCACGCCGGCGCAGCACGCGTTCATCGAAGCCTTCAAGCTGGCGACCTTTGGCCGCGAAGAAAAACGGCTCGCGGACAAACTCGCGCAATACCTGCAGGATTATCAGGAAACTTTTCTGGCCGCGCCGGAGAGCGCGGCATGGGGCGAGGCTGGGCGCATCTGGCCGGAGGGGTGCGAATGGCTTGAGGCGGACGGCGATCCAGTCGCAGCGGTGGAGGCGTTGCGTGCGTGGCTGGCGCGGGTCGCGCCCGAGGCCAAGCAACACGAGCGTTGGAACGCGTTTCTGACCGCGGTGGTCGAGTGGCAACCGGGCGCGGACCGGCCGCGCGAATTGGATTACGTGTTGCTCAAGGCGCTGGAGTCGTGGTCCGACCTTAAGGCCGGGGCGTGCACGCTGAAGTTTGACCGCAAGGCGCAGGAACTCGATGCGGCGGCCTGCGCCGCGCTGGTCGTGCTCGTGCGCCGCGTGATGCGTGGCGAATATTCGCGGCGGCTGGCGATGACGCGCGGGTTATGGGCGATGATCGCGGCGTATGAGGAGATTTATCATCAAACGGTGCGGCGCGCCGGGCGGTTGACCTTTGCCGATGTGCAACGCCTGCTCTTGCCGGAGGAGAATGGCGGGCGCGTCTTGTCCACCGATGTCGCCGGGGAGGGACGGCTG
>JADLBI010000004.1 GCA_020847775.1 Opitutaceae bacterium | reverse complement strand
TTGGTGACGACGGTGGCGAGTAGGCGCGCGCGCGCTGCCCTGGTGGCCCAAGCGATGTGCGGCGTGATCAGGCAGTTTTTCACGGTGAGCAGCGGGTTGTCGGGCGGCGGCGGTTCTACCGAGAGCACGTCCAGCGCCGCGCCACCGATGCGCCCGGCGTTGAGCGCGGCGGCAAGCTCGGCCTCCACGATCAGGGGGCCGCGGCTGGTGTTCACCAGCAGCGCGTCGGGCTTCATCAGCGCGAGCCGCCGCGCGTTGACGAGGCCTTGCGTCTCCGGCGTGAGCGGGCAATGCAGCGAGACCACGTCGGCGCGGCGAAAAAGTTCATCCAGCTCAACCCGCTCCACGCCATCCTTCGCGCTCCGCGAATGCACGATCACCTCCATGCCGAACGCGCGGCCGAGCGCCGCGACGGCCTGGCCGATGCGGCCATAGCCGACGATACCCACCACCTTGCCATCAAGCTCGGTGAGTGGCGTGTCCCAAAAACAAAAATCGGGACTCTCGCTCCACCGGCCCGCCCGCACGGCCGCGGCGTGCGCGCCGACGTGCTGGGCGTGCTCGAGGATAAGCGCGAACACATGCTGCGCCACCGACCTAGTGCTGTAGGCCGGGACATTGCCCACCGGGATGCCGCGCGCGCGCGCCGCCGCGACATCGACGACGTTGTAGCCGGTGGCGAGCACGCCGATGAATTTGAGCTGGGGCAGATGGGCCAGCGTCTCGGCGGACAGCGGACACTTGTTGGTCAAAACCACCGCCGCGTCTTTAGCCCGCGCCACAATCTGATCCACCGGCGTGCGGTCATAGATCTCGCACTCGCCCAACGCGCGCAACGGTGCCCAGTCGAGATCGCCTGGATTGAGCGCGAAACCATCCAACACCACGATTTTCATACGACCATGCTGCGCGATCCGCTCGCGGTTGCCAATGCCGGGATTTGTCATGGCTGGGCGCGGTAGTATGTGCTCAAGCCGCTATCTGCAGGCGGCATACAGTTGCGCGTGGCTTTCGGGTAACCATGATTGATCTCCGTCGTTATGGGCAATGGGTATTATACCAATGTCCCGAAGCCTTTGAGCCATGGCGCGGGAGCGCCGGTAGGGGCGGACCGCCTGCGATCAATCACGGCGCGCCCAGCGGTCAGCGTTTCGTTTTCCGCCACCGCCCAGATCAAAACCGCGCGCGCCGTGGCGAGCGCCGGGGCGAGCTCGCCGGTTTCGAGATGCCCCGTCGCCTTGAGCAACAACAGTTGATGGCGGAACGACGGCGAAAGCCCCGCCTCCGCCAAGCGCGTCTCGATCTCCGCCCGCGCCGCCTCTTGATCCGTGCGCACGGTGGTCAACAGCCGGTCAATGTCGGCCTGCGTGGTCGGGTCAAACATCGCCATGTCCGCCGCACCGTGCACGCCGCGCGCAAACGCGGCAATGGGATTTGCTGCAAGTTATATATTTTACCGCATTTCGTTTAGCACAAAATACACTTTGTTGCATTGCCAAGGTAAACCCCGTGCGCAGAGTTTGCCGCGTGAACCTTCCGCAGCCTTTTCAATATCAAGGCAGCAAACGATCCCTTGCGCCGGCCATCTTGGGGTTCATGCCGACTAAATTTCGCCGCATGGTTGAGCCATTTGCCGGTTCGGCGGCTATGACCATTGCCTGTGCCGCGCGCAACCGGGCCGAGCGATTCTGGATCAACGACCTCAACCGGCCGCTGGCGGACCTGTTGAATCTCATCATCAATCGTCCGGAAGAGATCGCAGACCACTACGCAGATCTTTGGTTGGATAACGCCGACGATGCGCTTGGGCATTACTACACCGTGCGAGAGTCCTTCAACCGCACCCAGGACCCCAAACCGTTCCTTTACCTCCTCGCGCGCTGCATCAAAGGGGCCGTTCGGTATAATGCGGACGGCTTGTTCAACCAAAGCCCGGACAAACGCCGCCTCGGCACGCGGCCGGCCACCATGCGGCAAAATATCATGGCGGCATCGCAGTTGTTGCGCGGCCGCACCGTTGTCACGTCACACGATTTTCGCGACGTGCTCGCGGCCGTCGAAGATGGCGATGTGGTTTATATGGACCCGCCCTACCAAGGGACATCGGGCGAGCGCGATGGCCGATACTTGGCTGGGCTTTCCTTTGATCAATTCGTCGCCAGCCTTGATGGGCTTAATTCGCGCGGCCTGCGTTACTTGATCAGCTACGATGGACGAACGGGCGATAAAACTTACGGTGAACCGCTGCCGACGTATCTTGACTTGGCCCTGGTGGAACTCGAAGCCGGGCGATCAACCCAAGCGACCCTGTTGGGGCGCGAAGAGCAAACCGTGGAATCGCTCTATCTTTCACCCGCGCTTGCGGCAGAGCTGCCCGCCGCACCCAGGGTGATCAAGCGACGACAGGAACAAACCGTGTTGTTTTAGCAAATATGCTGACGGCGAAAAATCTTCCGGCTGAATTCGTAAAATACTGTCGGTCGATCACCGCCAAGCGCCCTCGAACCGTCATCCAGCACCTGCTGAAATACGGACAAATCACCACCGAAGAGTTAAAGAATCGTTACGGTTACAATCACCCGCCCCGTGCGGCCCGCGACGTGAAGGAGCTGGGCATTCCGCTGGAGCGGGTGAGCGCCAAGGGCACCGATGGGCGCAAGATCGCCGCCTACCGGTTTGCCGATCCTGCCACATCCAGGATTCGGAAATTCGACGGTCGCACAGGGCTTTCCAAGAAAATCAAAGATGCCCTTGTTTCCAAATATGGTTGCCGATGCTTCATCTATTTGGAACCCATCCCGGATGCGGCGCTGCAACTGGATCACCGCGTGCCATACGAGGTTGGGGGCGAGTCCGCCACGCTTTCCCCTGATGATTTCATGCTTCTATCCAGTTCGGCCAATCGCGCCAAGAGCTGGTCGTGTGAACACTGCGACAATTGGCGGAGCATAAAACAACGCGAACTGTGCTTATCCTGTTATTGGGCGTATCCCGAAAACTACACCCATGTGGCCCTTAAAAAATTACGCCGCGTTGACCTGCTATGGCAGGGTGACGAAACCAGACGTTACGACCAATTAATACAGGATGCAGCAAAGGCCAAGCTGTCGCTGCCGGACTTTATCAAGAAGCAACTCCAAGACGCCGCGGATCCGTCGTAGGGAGCCTTCGAACACCGGCGCGCTCCGGGCTCGACGCGTGGAATGCGGCCGCCTCACGATGTGCCGGTGGAAAACGACTGTCATTTTTCGCCCGACCGACGGCATCGCTACACGCTGCTGCATCGCATCAGCCCGCTGTTCGGCGACCGGCTCATCATGTGGATCGGCCTGAACCCCAGCACGGCCGACGAATCGCAGCTCGACCCGACGCTCACCCGCATCCGCGCGTTTTCCGAACGCGAGGGCTACGACGGATTTTTGATGACCAACCTCTTCGGCTTTCGCGCCACCGACCCGAAGGAGATGATCCGCGCCCGCGATCCGATCGGCCCGGAGAACGACGCCGCGCTGCTGGCCGCCGCGGAACGTTGCGACCAAGTCGTCGCCGCGTGGGGCGCGCACGGCATCCATCAGGACCGCGCTCTGGCCGTGGCCAAACTCCTCGGCCACCATAGACTCTGGTGCCTCGGCGTGACCAAGGACGGACACCCGCGCCATCCGCTCTACGTCAAAGGCGACCAGCCACTCATCCGCTGGCAACCGCAGCCGTAAGGTGGATGGGCACGCCCCTGTGCCAGTCTCGCATATAAATCGTCCGATTGAATAACGCACCGAAACGTGGGAGAAACCGAAACAACAACGCAGAAACCAACGCATGGAACCGTTTGAAAAAGACCCCGGCCCCGAAATACGCGCGCTCAGCCTGATCGCCGCCGCCCACCGCCAAGATCCCACGCTCGACGCGAACGGCCAACCGGCGGAATTGGTTTACGCCGACCGCATGGCCGCGTGGGTCGCCAAGCTCGCGCCCGATGGGCCGCTCCACTTGTTCGTGGCCGCGCGCTGCCAGCACCTCGAACGTTTTCTCACACCGCGCAACACGTTTCCCGAGGGCAAGGTCGGCTACCTGCAATGGCGCAAATCGCTTTATCACAAACAAGCCGCGCGCGCCCGCGAACTCGCGCTCGAAGCCGGCATGACCGAGTCGCAGGCCGACGACATCGCGCGCTGGGTCAGCAAGACCGATTTGCAAAAGGACGCCGGCTCGCAGGCGCTGGAGGACGCCGCCGTGCTCGTGTTTTTGGAAAACGAGATCGGCGCCTTCGCCGCGCAACACGCCGATTACACGCGCGAAAAATTCGTGGATATTTTGCGCAAAACCTGGCGCAAGCTCAGCCCCACCGGTCGGCAACACGCCCTCGCGCTCGATCTGCCGCCGACGATTGCCGGCCTCGTGCGCGAAGCGGTGGCGGATACATCGACAAACCATTGACGCAGTGTTGTCCCCGCGATCCGTGCATCGCTGTTGTCAGGTGCCGGACGAACTGTTCGCATCATGCGCATGATTCGCCCCCTGTCGGTCCTCGCCCTGCTGCTGGTGACCCTCGTGTCGGCGCAGGCCGATCCGGCGGCCGCGGAACAGAAACGTCTCGAGGCGCGCGACCGGTTTTATGCCGACGATTACGCGGGCACGCGCGACGTGGCGCTCGCGGGTTTGCAAGCGCTCGGCGACGACGAATCCCAGCCGCTTTTGCGCGCCGGTCTGCTGCAATGGGCCGGCCTCGGCGCCAATGCGCTGGGCGACGTGGCGACGGCGCAATCGCACCTCGAAGCATCGCTCTCGTTTTACCGCAAAGCGGGTAATCCGCGCGCCATCGCCGCGGTGCTCAACGATCTCGCCGCGATCTACGGCCAGCAATCCAACCGCGCGCAACAACTCGTCGTGCTGGTCGAGGCGCACCGCATTTTTGAAGAGCTCGGCGAGCTCCGCGGCCGGGCCGCGCTCGCGAATTCGCTGGGCAATTATTACGCCGGGGTCGGCGAGCCCGCCAAGGCGCTGCCGTTTCATGAACAGAGCGTCGCGTTGCGCCGCACGATGGACGATGCCGTTTACCTCGCCGACGGTTTGCAAAATCTCGGTGTGACCCTGCGCGATTTGCGGCGCGACGCCGAGGCGCGCGGTGTTTTCGAAGAGGCGTTGACCATCTCCCGCGCGGCGGAGGACGAAGAAGGCTTGGCCGGTTGCTTGACCAATCTCGGAGCGATCGCGGGCGACGAAGGCAACCACGACGAGGCGCTCGCGTTTTATCACGAGGCGCTGCGCTACGACGAGGCCGCCGACTACAAAGCGGGGCAGGCTATTCTGACGCGCAACATCGGCACCACGCTGCACCGCGCCGGGCGCACCGCCGAGGCCTTGCCGTGGCTTGATCGCGCGGTGGCGCTGGCCGTGGCGCTCGACGATCCCGAACGCATCGCGTCGGCGCGCTTGGAACGCGCCGCCATTTACGAAGCGCTGGAACAACCCCGCGCGGCCGCGGCCGATCTTCGCGCCGCGATGGACGCCAAACAACGACTCGCGGAAACCGCCCGCAACCGCGCGTTGCTCGAGCTCCAATCCCAGTTTGAAACCCTGCAAAAGGAACGGCAGATCGAGCGCCTCGAACACGAGGCCACCGAGCGCGAACTCGCCCTCACGCGCACCGAATCGGCCCGCGTCGCGGCCGAGCAGGCGCACTCGCTTGAACAGGCGCGCCGCCAAACCGCGTGGATCGTGGCGGCGGCCGTCGCCGCCGTCGCGGGATTGCTGGTCGTCTTGTTCACCGCGCAGCGCCGCACCTCGCGCCGCCTCTCCCGCGCGTTGAGCGAATTGAGCGCGGCCAACACCGAGTTGCAGGCTTTGTATAAACGCAAAAGCGAATGGCTGAGTTTCGCGGTGCACGAGCTGCGCAGTCCGCTCTTCGGCATCGACGGACTCTGCGCAGAATACGAAGCCGGGCTGGCCAATGCGCCAAAGGAGACCGTCGGGCAAATCCGCCAAACCGCGCAACGCATGCGCCGCGAACTCGACGCGTGGCTCGAAACCGAGCGCCGCGAACAGGACACGCTCATTCTTCAGCGCATGCCGTGCGACCTCGGCATGCTCGCCGGTGAAGTCGTCGAACGCCTGCAAACCACTGCGCGCGCCAAAACCATCGCGCTTTCGTTTCTCGCCGAAGGCCCGACGCCAGTTTCGGCCGACGCGCGACGCATCCGCGAGGTCATCGACAATCTCGTTTCCAACGCGCTGAAATTTTCCCCTGCCGGTCGCCACGTGACTGTGCGCACCGGCGTGGAAGGCGATAACGCGTGGTGCCTCGTCGAAGACGAGGGTCCGGGTTTGCAAGCCGCCGATTTTCTAACGCTGTTCGAACCCTACGCGTCGCGTTCCGCCAAACCCACGGCTGGAGAACCGTCGATCGGCCTCGGCCTGCACGGCGCGCGGCAACGCGTGTTGGCTCACGGCGGAGAACTCGCCGCGGAAAATCGTCCAAACGGCGGCGCGGTGTTTCGCTTCACCCTGCCGCTGGCGGAGATGATTGTCGCCCATGAGTGAGCCGGTCGCAGAAACCCCTTGGCGCGTGCTCGTGGTCGAGGATGACACGATGCTCGGCTCGTTGTTGGCGCGCGCCATCCAGCGCGAGGCGGATCTGTCGCTCATCGGCGTGGCGGCTTCGCTGAGCGAGGCGGGTGAACTTATCGCCAGCGCCACGCCCGACTTGGTGCTACTCGATCTTCATCTCGGTCGCGGTCCCGATGCTGAATCAGGTTGGCGATTGCTGGAAACCTGGCCCGCCGCAACACCGCCGCCGCGCTGGATCGTGGTCACCGGCCAACCGGAAACCGCGCATCTGCGGCGCGCGCTCGATCTCGAACTCGCCGGCTACGTCACCAAAAGCGAGCCGTTTGAAACGCTGCTCGCCGCGTTGCGCGAGGTGCGCGAGGGCCGGCAGTATTATTCGAGCGGCGCGCTGCTCCTGCTGGTGGAAAAGCCCGCCGCCGCGCCGGGGCTCAACCAGCTCACCCCGCGCGAACGCGATGTGCTGCGCGCCGCGGGCGACGGGTTGAGCGTGCGCCAAACCGCAGCGCGACTCGGGCTTTCGGAAAACACGGTGAAGACGCACCGCAAAAGTCTCATGGCAAAACTCGACTTGCACGATGCCGTGGCCGTGGCGCGTTACGCGCTCGCGGCCGGACTTTCGGTCGGCCACGGGTGATGCGACCTCACCCATCGGGGTGATGTTCACCCGCGCGGGGTTTTAATAAAGTGGGCCCGCAGCTCCGCCATTCCGGCGGTCCGCCGCATCTGGAGATCGCACCCTATGAAAACCTCACCCACCCGCCGGCTCCTCGCCGCGCTTTGCCTGCTCGGTGCCACCGGTATCGTCCACGCCCAGCTTTACGTTTACGAAGGTTTCGACTACACTGTCGGCAGCACATTGCCACCAGCCGAACAAAGTGGCTTCGGCTGGGCGGGTGGTTGGTATAACTACGCGAATACGTCAAACACCGCGGGCAGTCGCGGCATCGTCACCGCCGGGTCGCTTGATGCGCCGCCCGACATGGTGACCACGGGCCATCATCTGCGCCGCGATACGGTTTCGGCCGCGGGCGAACGCGTTTTTGCCGAGGCCAATCGCATCAACACCGAGCACAACAACGTGGTATTTTTCAGCGTGCTCGGCTCGGTCTCGGGCAACTCATGGAGCTTTGGCCTCTACTCGGATCGCGGGCGGACCGACAACCCCGTGGTCGCGTTCAGCCTGACCGGCGGCGGCGCCACCATGCGACTCTATGATGCGTATCCCTACGAATCAGCCGACGGCGCCTTCACCCGCACGATCGCGAGCGGCGTGACCGGCACCTTCCTTTGGGTCGGACGCTTGGAAACCAGCGCGGGCAACGACCGGCTCGACTCATGGATCTACACCGATCTCGCGGCGGTGCCGGACCTCATGCCGGTGTTGCAGGCGATCCCGGGCCCGGGCGTCGTGCCCGGCAGCAATGTAAACATTTACGATGTGGATGCGTTGATCGATCGCGTGGGCTACTCACTGGCCGCGGGTTCGGCGCTCGACGAAATCCGCATCGGCAACGACTGGCAGTCCGTCGTCATGGGTGCTTCCGCCGTGCCGGAGCCTTCGACCTACGCGGCGATTCTCGGCGCCTTAGCGATCATTGGCGCTGTGATTCACCGCCGTCGAAACCGCTCCGGCACGGCGGCTTAATCGCCGCCACGCGATCAGCGCCACGAGGGTGAGGCAGCCGCAGCCCCCGCTGCGGGGAACAGCACCGTGGTCAGTGAATGGTGCTCGAGCGCGAGGATCACGAGGCCGTTGCGCAGCGTGGCCGGTGCATAAAACCCCATGCGCTCTTCGTGCGGGTTTCGCCACGCCGAGCGAAAGGTCGGGCCTGAGCCGAGCAAATCTATCGTCGTCAAAACGCTCACCGTCCAGAGCGGATCGATCGGATGCATGACGTGTAGGGGGACCTGCGCGTCCACCTAAGCCAGAACCATTCTTTTGAACCACGAATGCAGGGGGTGCCAGGTGGGCTTATGAAACGGGATCACCCAATGGTGTCCCCTTTCGAGACTCTCACTACTGTCCGGTTACCCAGTGGATTCGTGTCCATTGCTGCGCCATCTCCGCCAAGCCTCCGTCGTGGTTTTCCACTGCCTCAGTCCGGCTAATTCTTAGCGCAAGGCATCTCGCACTTGCGCGACCAGCTCGAGTGAGCGCAAGCACGCCGCCTGATCGTAGATCATCGAGGTCACCATCAACTCGTCCACGCCGGTGCGTTGGATGAAGGCTTCCAATCCACGCTTCACCGTTGCGGGCGAGCCCGCCACCGATTCGCGGAACGTGTGCCTGATCTGCCGCGATTCGAGCAGCGACCAAAGCGGCCCCATGTCGTCCACCGGCGGCGGTAGTTTTCCCGGCATGCCGCGGATCAGGTTGAGAAAACTCTGTTGCTGCGACGTCGCCAACCGCTCCGCCTCGCGATCTGTGTCCGCCGCGTAAACCCCGATGCACGCCACGGCATGCGGCTTCGGCCACGCGGCCGAAGGCCTGAAATCGTTTCGATAAATCTCCAGCGCCTCCATCAAGTGGTCTGGCGCGAAGTGCGCCGCGAATCCAAACGGCAAGCCCAGTCGCGCCGCCAGTTGCGCGCTGAACAGACTCGAGCCCAACAGCCAAATCGGCACGTGTTGATCCGCGCCCGGAACCGCCTGCACGGCTTGCCCCGGCTGCACCGCGCCGAAGTATCGCTGCAACTCCACCACGTCTTGCGGAAACGTATCGGCACTGTCGCCTCGCCCACGCCGCAACGCGCGCGCGGTCATTTGGTCCGTGCCCGGCGCGCGGCCAAGGCCGAGATCGATGCGGCCCGGGAACAACGCCGCCAATGTGCCGAATTGTTCGGCGATGATCAGCGGCGCATGGTTGGGCAGCATGACCCCACCAGAACCCACGCGGATGGTTTGCGTGCCCGCCGCCAGATGACCGATCACCACCGCCGTCGCGGCGCTCGCGATGCCCGGCATGTTGTGGTGCTCCGCCACCCAATAACGTTGATACCCCAACCTCTCCGCCAAACGCACCGCCTCCAACGAACGCTGCAACGCCTCGGTCGGCGTGCCGCCTTCGCACACCGGCACCAGATCGAGAACAGAAAACGGAATCATGCGGCACGGTGCCCAAGTCCGGGAAATTTGCCAGTGGCATCAGTCCAGCGATTCTCCGTTACATCTAGATACAAATAGGGCGGGGACTGGAATCCCCGCCCTACAATCTCATGACTGCGCCGGACGGAATTACTCCGCCTTGCGCAGTTTCACGATGAGGTCCTTCGACTCGACGGTGTCGCCGATGGCGGCGTGGATTTCGGCGACGACGCCGTCCTCCGAAGCGTAAACCGAAGTCTGCATCTTCATCGCTTCCATCATGAACAGGCGGTCGCCCTTCGCGACTTTGGCACCGACGGATGCCGTCATCGTGACGATGAGGCCGGGGATCGGCGCGGCGACTTGCAGCGGATCGGCGAGGTCGGCCTTGGCGCGCGACTTGGTCTGCTTGGCCACGCCCTTGTCGGTGACGAGGACTTCGCGGGCGATGCCGTTGAGCTCATAGTTGACCGTGCGGCGGCCGTCTTTGTCGGGCTCGCTCACGTTCACAAGGCGAATGATGAGCACCTTGCCCTCTTCAATCTCGACGGAGATTTCCTCCTTCGGGTGCAGGCCGTAGAAGAACGCGGGCGTGGGCAGCACAGAGACCTTGCCGTATTCGCGCAGGTGCTTCGAGTAATCCGCAAAAACCTGCGGATACATGAGGTGCGAATAGAGCTCGTCGTCGGTCGGTTCGCGGCGGATTTTTTCCGCGAGATCCGCGCGCAGCTTGACGAGTTCGGTTTGCGAAACCTTGGCCTTTTTCGCGGCGCGTTTCTTTTCCGCGGCGAGATCGGCGAGGTATTTTTTTTGCGCGGCTTTGAACTTTGCGTCGCCGAGCACAGCGCGCCAGACGGCCACGGGCCAGCCGCCCTCGGGCCAGCCGAGGCCGCCGCTGAGCATGTCGATCACGCTGTCCGGGAATGGCGTTTCGCCAGGCGGCAGGTTGACCACATCGGCGGGCTTGATGCCCTTCGAGAAGAGGAAGAGCGCCATGTCGCCAACGACTTTGGAGGACGGCGTGACCTTCACGATGTCGCCGAAGAGCTGGTTGACCTCGGCGTAAGTGCGCGCGATTTCGGGCCAGCGGTGCGAGACGCCCATTGAGGCGGCCTGCTCCTTGAGGTTGGTGTATTGGCCGCCGGGCATTTCGTGCAGATAAACCTCGGCGCTGCCGGTCTTCGGCGCGGTGTCGAACGGCGTGTAGTAGTTGCGCACCTGCTCCCAATAGTCCGAGTAAACGTCGAGCGCGGGCAGATCGAGGCCGGTGTCACGCGGCGTGTGCTGGAGCGAGGCGACGATGGAGTTGAGGTTGGGCTGCGCGGTGCTGCCCGACATCGACGCGATGGCGAGGTCAACCACGTCCACACCCGCCGCGCTCGCCTGCAGGATCGAGGCGGAGTTGATGCCGCTGGTGTCATGCGTGTGGAAGTGAATCGGCACGCCGACCTCTTCCTTTAGGGTCTTAACGAGTTTGTGCGCGGCGAACGGACGACAGAGGCCCGCCATGTCCTTGATGGCGATCAGGTGCGCACCCATCTTCTCCAGCTCCTTCGCCATGCGGACGTAATACTTGAGCGAGAACTTGTCGCGCTGCGGATCGAGGATGTCGCCGGCGTAACAGAGCGTGCCCTCGCAAATCGCATGCGTGTCCTGCACCGCTTCCATCGCGACGCGCAGATTCGGCAGGTAATTCAGCGAGTCGAAGATGCGGAAAATATCCATGCCGCTCGCGGCGGCGTGTTTCACAAAACCCGCCACGACCGAGTCGGGATAATTGGAATAGCCCACGGCATTCGAACCGCGGAAGAGCATTTGGAAACAGATGTTCGGCACGCGGGCGCGCAGATCGCGCAGGCGTTCCCACGGGTCTTCGTTGAGGAAACGCATCGCGGTGTCGAACGTGGCGCCGCCCCACATTTCCAGCGAGAAGAGTTCGGGCGCGCGGCGCGCCACATAACCAGCGCAGGCGAGCATGTCGTAGCTGCGCACGCGCGTGGCCATGAGCGATTGATGCGCGTCGCGGAACGTCGTGTCGGTGATAAGCAGCCGCTTCTGCTTGAGCGTCCAATCGGCGAACTGCTTCGGCCCGAGTTCGAGCAAGAGCTGGCGCGTGCCCGCCGGTGGTTCGCTGCGGTCCGAGCGTCCGGGAGGTGGCACGACAGGCAGCACCTTGCCGGGCTTGTAGCCCTTGGCGTGCGGGTTGCCGTTGACGATGACGTTGCCGAGGAAGCTGAGGATCTTGGTCGCGCGGTCGCGGCGCGGTTTGAAGCGGAATAGTTCCGGCGTCGTGTCGATCAACGTGGTCGTGGCCTGGCCGCTGCGGAACAGCGGGTGCGCGATCACGTTTTCGAGGAACGGAATGTTGGTCTTCACGCCGCGAATACGGAATTCGCTAAGCACACGGTGCGCGCGGTGCAGCGCGTTTTCATAGGTCTGCCCGCTGACAATCACCTTCACCAACATCGAATCGTAGAATGGCGTGATGACCGCGCCGGCGTAGCCCATGCCGCCGTCGAGGCGAACACCGAAGCCGCCCGGCGAACGATACGCAAGGATGCGGCCGTAGTCGGGCACGAATTTGTTCTCGGGGTCCTCGGTCGTGATGCGGCATTGGAGCGCGAAGCCATTGCACGGCACGTCTTCCTGCCGCGGCATGCCCACTTCGGGCGAGTGCAGTGAGTGGCCCTGCGCGATGAGGATCTGCGCGCGGACGATGTCGAGACCGGTGACCACCTCGGTCACGGTGTGCTCAACCTGAATGCGCGGATTCATCTCGATGAAGAACCACTCGTGGCGGTCCAGGTCGTAGAGAAATTCGATGGTGCCGGCGTTGTCGTAGCGGATCTCGCGGGCCATGCGCGCGGCGGCCTCGCAAAGCTCGGTGATGACTTCGCGCGGCAGGCCGAAGCTCGGCGCGACTTCGATCCCCTTTTGGTGGCGGCGTTGCACCGAGCAATCGCGCTCGTGCAGGTGAATCACGTTGCCGTGCCTGTCACCGAGGATCTGCACCTCGATGTGCTTCGCGTTGGCGATGTATTTTTCTAAAAACACCGCGGCGTTGCCAAAGGCGCGCTCCGCCTCGCCCTGCGCCTCGTCGAGCAGCGCGCCGAGGTCCTCGGCCTTCTTGACGATGCGCATGCCGCGACCGCCGCCACCGAAGGCGGCCTTGATGATGAGGGGAAAGCCGATCTCCTTCGCGATCTTCAGCGCCTCGGCGCGGTCGGTCACGGGCTCCTCGGTACCGGGGAGCACGGGCACGCCAACCTTCTGTGCGAGGGCGCGGGCGGCGGTCTTGTCGCCCATCATGTCGAGGAGTTCGGAGCGCGGGCCGACGAAGATGATGCCAGCCTCCTCGCAGGCG
>JADLBI010000003.1 GCA_020847775.1 Opitutaceae bacterium | reverse complement strand
TCGAAGATCCCCGTCTTCTGCTCGATGACAGATTTTTGCACCCGCAACGCGGGATTGTGCTCTAGCGTGGCACCCAGGGCCTCGCGCAGGGTTATGGTGGCGGCCGGGGACGGCGCAGGATCGGCGCTCCATGCGAGGTTGGCGGAGAGCAGGAGCGTGCTGCCCAAACGAAACAACCAACGGCGGGAGCGGGAAGGAAAGCGGGGGTAGGAGTATCCGGGCACGGTGGGATTAGACTTTGAAGGAGAAATGTTGGCCGGGTTTACGCTCGTTGTCAGGCGGAAAGGCGGCGCGCTTGTCGGCGAAGTAGCGGCGGCGGAAATCACCCTCGGCCGCCCGGTTGTAGGTCAGGTAGAGATTGCGCCGGGCGCGAGTGGTGCGGTTCGGCGCGGACTGGTGCGGGGTGAAACAATCGAAGATGACGACGTCGCCGGGCGCGGTGGGGTATTTGGTGAACGCGATCCCGACCAACTGCTCCGGCGTGAGTGGTTTCATGCGTTCACCCAGCCAACCGCGCTGGTGATGGCCGGCGGCGAGCTCGATGCAGCCGTTCGCCTCGGTGCTCGGGTCGATGGTGACAAGGACGGAGACAAAGTAGCTGGCGTAGGTGTCCCAACCCGGCTGGATGTCCTGATGCGGGGCGAAGCCCTGGCTGTTGGGCAGCTTGAAATTGATCTTTTCCTTGAACAGCACCGCCGGGGCCCGCAGCACCTCGCCGGCAAGTTCCGTGAGGCCGGAGCCAAGGATGAAATCGGCGAGCGCAGGGGACTCCTCGATGAACCGCTCGATGCGCGAGAGCACGCGCTGCCCGGGCGTGGACACGCTGTTTTCAAAGTAGGTCATTTCGCGTCCGATGCGGGGCGGGCGGGCGGCGAGGGCGTTGATCGCCCCACCCACTGCGGTCATGCGCTCCGGCGGAAAAAAGCCCCGAAGGATGAGAAAACCATCCCGTTCAAAGTCGTCGCGTTGCGCGGTGGTGAGCTTGGGGACCACGGCTAAACCTCCTTGGGGATGGCCGGTGGAGTCAATGACATTGACCCTCGGGCGGGCCGGTTTCTAAGTCGGTGTTTCACCCGCTTTCATCCGATGCCACCGACTGCCCCCAATCCTTCCTGCGCCGTGATCCTGGCGGCGGGCATGGGGTCGCGACTGCGGGCCGACCGGCCGAAGGGCATGATCGAGCTTGGTGGGGGTCCGCTGTTGGGTCGTTCGCTGGGGCTGCTGCGCGAGGCCGGTGTGGAGGAGATCGTCCTGGTGGCCGGCTGGCGGCAGGACATCTACCGCGAGTATTTGGAGGAGAATTTTCCCGCGGTGCGCGTGCTGGAGAACCCGGCTTTTGCCCGCACGGGCAGTCTAGCCTCGTTGCTGATCGGCGCGCGGGCGACGGTGGGCAATGTCTTGGTGGTTGAGTCCGATCTGCTTTATGAGAAACGCGCGTTGAGCCGTTTGTTCGCCGCCCCCGGGCGGGACACGCTGCTGGCGAGCGGTTACACCCGGAGCGGGGATGAGGTGTGGGTGTATGCTCATGACCGCAGGTTGGCGCGCTTGAGCAAGCAAGCCTGGGGCGGCGCCCCGCGTTGCGGCGAATTGGTTGGACTCACGTGTTTGTCCCGTCCGGCGTTGGACGGCCTGCTCGCCGTGGCGCCGGCGCTGCCGGTCGGAGCGCATTATGAAGACGGGCTCAACGCGATCAGCGCCGCCCACCGGATTGACGTGTGCCTAGTTGACGACCTGCAGTGGTGCGAGATTGACACGCAGGAACATTTGCAGCGGGCCCGTGAACAAGTCTGGCCCCGCATCCAGATGTTGGACAGGAATCGCCACTGATACCCATGGAATTGCCGCCGCGAAAGATCCTGCTCAATCCCGGCCCCGGGACCACGACCGACGCGGTGAAGGAGGCGTTGCTCGTCGCCGACATCTGCCCGCGGGAGGCGGAATTCGCGGCCGTGGTCGCCGGTGTGCGGCGCGATTTGCTGGCGGTGGCCGGGGCCGACGCGTCCACGCATGCGGCGGTCCTGCTCGCGGGCCCGGGCACGGCCGCGGTGGAGGCGGCCTTGGGTTCGCTCGTCCCGGCGATGGGCCGAGTCCTGATCGTGGCCAACGGCGCCTATGGCGAACGGGCGGCCGCGATCGCGGCGGCGCTGGGCATCCCGGCCCGCGTCTGGTCGCGCCCATGGACGTCGCGGCCGACGGTGGCGGAGTTCACCGCGCAATTGACCGACGGGGAACGCTGCACGCATGCCTTTTGGGTCCACCATGAAACGACCACGGGGCTCTTGAATCCGCTGGAGGAATTCGGCGCGGCCTGCCGGACGCATGGCGTCACCTCCATCGTTGACGCGATGTCCTCTTTCGGAGGCCTGCCGCTGTCGCTCGGGTCCGCGCCGGTCGATGTCCTGATCAGCAGCGCCAACAAATGCCTGCAAGGCCTGCCGGGAATCAGTTTCGTGCTGGCGCGGCGGGCGGCGCTGGCGGCGAGCGCGGGGGTTGTCCGGAGCGTGGCGCTGGATCTGCACGCGCACGAGCGAAGCCTGGCGGACGGGCAGTTTCCTTTCACTCCGCCGGTGCCGGTGGTCTATGCTCTGGCCGCGGCCCTGCGTGAGACTCTGGCCGAGACGGTGCCGGCGCGCGCGGCCCGCTACCGCGCCTGCCACGAGGTGATGCTGGCGGGCATGGAGGCGATGGGTTTTGCGCCGCTGCTGCCCCGGGAGCTGCAGTCGGGTTTGCTCACCACCTTCCTCGCCCCCCGGTGGCCGGGCTTCACCTTCGCCGACTTGCACGATTATCTTTATGCCCGCGGCATCACATTGTATCCCGGCAAGCTCCATGACGCCGACACATTTCGCGTGGCCAACCTCGGGGCGCTCACGCCCGACGACCTGCGGACTTTTCACGCCGCGGTGAAGGATTATCTCAATGGCCTCAGATAACCCGCCCCGCCCGACCACCCGCCTCCGCGCCCTGCTGGGCACGGAGCGGTTGGACTTTATCATGGAAGCCCATGACGGGCTGTCCGCGCGCATCGCGGCTGAAGCCGGGTTTCCGGCCATCTGGGCCAGCGGCCTGTCGATCGCGGCCGGGCTTGGCGTGAGGGACAACAACGAGGCCAGTTGGACGCAAGTCCTCGAATTGGCGGAATTCATGGCTGACGCCGCCCCGGCCCCCATTCTTCTGGACGGCGACACGGGCCACGGAAACTTCAACAATTTCCGGCGCTTCGTGCGCAAGCTGGAGAGCCGGGGCATCGCCGGGGTGTGCATCGAGGACAAGATTTTTCCCAAGACCAACAGCTTCCTGCGCGGCATGGCCCAGCCTCTGGCACCGGTCGACGAGTTTTGCGGCAAGCTGAAGGCGGGCAAGGACGCGCAGGGCGACGATGACTTCGTGATCGTCGCGCGCACCGAGGCGTTGATCGCGGGGTGGGGGCTGGCCGAGGCGCTGCGGCGGGCGGAGGCTTACCACGCCGCCGGGGCGGACGCGATCATCGTGCACAGCGCGAAATCCCGGCCCGACGAGGTGCTCGCGTTCCTCGATGCCTGGGCCAACCGCCATCCCGTCGTCCTGATCCCGACGAAGTATTACACGACCCCGGTGGAGATTTTTGAAGCGCGGAAGGTGGCTGCGGTGATCTGGGGCAACCATCTGCTGCGGGCGGCGTTGCCGGCCATGCAGCAGGCCGCCGTCCGCATCGCCCGCGAGCGCAGTGTGGCGGGGATCGAGGAGAAATTGGCACCGCTGGCGGAGGTGTTCCGACTGCAGGGGGACGACGAGTTGCACGCCGCCGAGGCCCGCTACCTCGCGGCGGCCCCGCAGCGCGGCGCGATCATCCTCGCCGCGACCCGCGGCGGCGGCGCGTTGCACCCGTTGACGGCCGAGGTGCCCAAGACCCTGCTGCGCGTGGATGGCGTGACGCTGCTCGACCGGCTCTGCGACAATCTCACCGCGTTGAACGTGCGCCAGCTCAGCGTCGTCGCCGGCTACCGCGCCGCTGCGATCACGCGCGCGGGCTTGCGCCGGTTTGACAACGCGGACTGGGCCGAGACCGGGGAAATCGCCTCGCTGGCCTGCGCCGCCGAGGCGCTGCAGGGCGCCTGCCTCATCGCCTATGGAGACATCCTCTGCCGGCGGCACATCCTGCAGGTGCTGCTCGACGACGAGGCCGACTTCGTGATCGCGGCGGACCGCCGTATTCGCGGCACGGCCGCGGGCACGGCCGCGCCGCCCCGCGACCTGCTGCGCCTCACCGCGCCGCCGGCGCACGATTTTCTGGACGCCGAGACGAGCCTCGCCGGGGCGGCCTATGCCGCGGACTTCGCGGACTATGACGCCGAGTGGATCGGCCTGTTGCAATGCTCGGCCCGCGGGACGCAGGTCGTGCGCGAATGGCTGGCGGCCGCGCGCGCGCGGCCGGATTTCAGCCGGCTAGCCATGGTCGATCTGCTGGCCGATCTGGTCGCGCGCGGCGAGCGCGTGAAGGCGCACCTGTTCTCCGGCGACTGGACCACCATCGAATCCGTCTGCGATCTCGCCGACGCGAGCAACCTTTGAGCCCATGAGTCCCGCCGCGGCCTTTCTCGATGCCTGCCATGCGCAGGGCTGCCGTTTCATCACGGGTACGCCCTGCTCCTACTTGAAGCCGCTGATCAACGCGGCGATTGACGACCCGCGTTTTCGGTTTTGCGACGCGGTCAATGAAGGCGACGCGGTGGCGATGGCGGCCGGTGCCACGCTGGCCGGTGTCCGCAGCTTGGTCATGTTCCAGAACTCCGGCCTCGGCAACGCGGTCAATGCGCTTACTTCGCTGTGCCACCCATTCCGGGTGCCGGTGCTGCTGGTGGTCACGCATCGTGGAGAACCGAGTGGCGAAGCCGACGAGCCGCAGCACGAGCTGATGGGGCGCATCACAACTGGTTTGCTCGACACGATGGGCATCGCCTGGGCCGGTTTCCCCGAGCAAGAGCCGGCGGCGGCTGTGGCCCGGGCTGTTGCGCACATGGATATGACCGGCCGTCCCTACGCCCTGGTCATGCGCAAAGGCACCGTGGCCCCGCAGGCGCTGCAGCTGCGGCCGGCCGGGTTGTGGACGGATCGCAAGGTGAGTTTTCGGCATGTGGCCGGTGATCCCGCCGATTATCCGAGTCGGGCGGAAGCGTTGCAGACGTTGCGCGCCGCGCGCCTGCCGAACGAGGTGCTGATCGCCACCACCGGATACACGGGCCGTGAACTTTGCGCGCAGGGGGATGCCCCGTGGAATTTATACATGATCGGCTCGATGGGCTCGGCCAGCGCCTTCGGCCTTGGTCTGGCCCTGCACGCGCCCCGGCATGCCGTAACCGTGATCGAGGGCGATGGCGCGCTGCTCATGCGCATGGGCAACCTCGCCACGCTGGGCGCCTACGCGCCGCCCAAACTGCGCCATGTCGTGCTCGATAACGCCGCGCACGAATCCACCGGCGGACAGAGCACGGTGAGCCCGGGCGTGGCCTTTGCGGCCATCGCGCAGGCCTGCGGCTATGACCGCGTATTTTCCGTGGACAACCTGGCGGATTTTGCCGCGGCGCTGGCCGTGCCGCTGACCGAGGGGCCCGCGTTCATCCATCTCCGCATCAAGCCGGGCGCGCCGGACAAGCTGCCACGACCCAAGGTGGCGCCGGCTGACGTTTTCCGCCGGTTGCAACACTGGCTCGGCGTGCCCGAGCTGCCCTGAACCATGCGCGTCCTGATCACGACGCCCTACGATCTGGCGGTGCCGGGCGGTGTGAATCGGCATGCCTTGGACTTGTTGGAAACGCTCACCTGCCGCGGCGTGGTGGCAAAGCTGGTTGGCCCCGCTTCCACCCCGGTTTTCAAGGACGATGTGAGAATCCATCGCATCGGCCGCGTGTGGGTCGGGGCGTTGAACGGGGCGCGCAGCCGGGTGACGCTGGATTTGGGCATTGGCGGTGAAGTTCGGCACTTGATCCGCGAATTCCAGCCGGAGGTGATTCATCTGCAGGAGCCCTTTTTGCCGACGTTGAACAGTTTCGTGCTGCGCCACGCGGGGGCGGCGCGGCGCGTGGGCACGTTTCACACTTACTCGGAAACCAGCCGCGGGTATCTCTGGGCCTGGCCGTGGTGCCGCTGGGTGAATGCGCGGCTCGACGCCCGGGTGGCGGTGTCGGGGCCGGCGCGGGATTTCGCCACACGCTGGCATCCGGCGGATTTTACCGTGGTGCCCAACGGCGTGCGGTTGCCCTCGGCTGGCGCGGGCCGGGCGGAGCGGCCGGTGGGCCGACCTGCGCGCGTGCTCTTCGTGGGCCGCGCGGATGAACCGCGCAAAGGTTTCACGGTGTTGCGCGAGGCGATGCGCCGACTCGAAACGGAAACGCCGGGCACCTTTGCCCTCGAGGCGGTGGGCCCGGCGACCGAGCGCGGCATGGTGGGGGCGGCGGAATTAGCGGCGGCTTACGCGGCGGCGGATGTGTGCGCGGTGCCTTCGCTTGGCGGGGAAAGTTTCGGTTTGGTCGCGCTTGAGGCGCTGGCGCACGGCGTGCCGGTGGTGGCGTCGCGCATCCGCGGCTATGCCGAGTGGCTCGATGGCGCGGGCGTGGGCGAATTGGCGGCGCCGGGGGATCCGGCGGCGCTGGCGGAGGCGATCCGGCGGCTGGCGGACGATGCGGCGGGCCATGCGGATTGCGCGCGGCGGGCGCGGGAAGTGGCGGCGCGATACGATTGGGAGCGCGTGGCCGAGCGGTTGATCCGGATTTACGAAGGGGCGGCGAGTTCGAACGAAGAGGGCTGAGGAAACATCCGCGCGAGAAAGGCGCGAACCTCCGCGACCACGGCGGGATCGGCGGGGAAACCGAGATCGTCATTGAGGCAGAAGAAGCGCGGGGCGCGGCGGGCGATGCGGTCGAGTTGGGCGCGCTGGCGCGCGGCCGGGCCCGGTTTGATTTTGTGGAACACCGCGTGGCGCAGGTAGCGCCAGCATGGTTCGGCCACGGCGCGGTCGCGGCAACGCGTGAGTAGATGCCAGCGATAAAGGCGGTCGGTCCGCAGATCGTCGGGCTGCCGGAAGCGGTGGGTGCGCAAGGCGGCGGTCTCGGCCGGGGCGGCGTCCAGCATGGCCGCCCATTCCGCGCGGTCCACCAGGATCGGTCCGTGTTCGAGCAGGCCGAGGGACAGTAACTGGTGTTCCTTAACGCGTGAGCGGAAGTGTTCGCCGCAGAGCGTGCCGAAGACCTTCATCCGACCGTCGGGCGCGAAGAAATCGCCCGGGGCGAGATCCTCCCCGAGAAAATAGTCGTCGTTGAAATAGAGAAAGCGGTCCGAAAGCCCCGGGAGCAGGTGGAGCAGCGACTCAATGACATTGCTGTTGAAGGTGGGCAGCACCCCGGCGGGGGCGCCGACCTCGTCGTGATGCACCACGCGCAGGCGCGGGTGGTCGCGGCGAAGCCAATCGGGGATGTGCGGCCGGCAGGTAAAAAGAAAAACGCGGCGCACCCACGGCGCGTGCCGTTCGAGCGAGCGCAGACTGTGGCGCAGGCAGTCGTAAGCGTCGCGAAACCGCTCGGGATTGAGATCGCGCGAGTCTTGGGCGAAACGGCCGAGCTGCGCCAAGTAATCGGGCCGGGTGCCGTCCACCCAAGTGTAGACCGCATCGATTTCAGACAGGGGAACAGGCATGGAGGTGAGGACAAGGCGGCATAAATTGCCGCTCCGCTCCAGCGCATTTTCGAGGCGGCGGCAGACTTGACGGCGCGCATCGCGGGCAAACAGGCTGCGCGCATGGCTATGAAACCGGCACCGAACTCGCGCGCAAAGTGGTGGTCGATCTTGTTGGCCGTGGTGGTGGCGCTGGGGATTTTTGGGCTGCCTCAGATGCTTGAGCTTGAGCCGCGCGCAGCGGTGGCGCAGGGGCTCGCGTTGATTCGCGCGGCGGGTCCTTGGGCGTTTTTCACGGCGATGGCGGTGCTGCCCACGCCGTTGTTTTGGTTCACCGTGCCCGCCGGGGAGGCGTTCGCGGCGCAGTTGACTCTGCCGGGGGTGATCGCGGCGGCGCTGGCGGCGGTGGCGGTTAATATCGCGCTGTCTTATTGGCTCGCGCGAAAGGTGTTTCGGCCGCCCTTGACCCGATGGCTGGAAAAGCGCGGCCATCAAATCCCGCAACTCACGCGAGACAACGCCGTGGCGGTGGCGCTGATGGTGCGACTCACGCCGGGGCCACCGTTGTGCTTGCAGTGTTACCTGCTCGCGTTGGCGGGCATGCCGTTCCGCCTTTACCTGCTCGTGTCATGGCTCTTGACGGTGCCGTGGGTGGTGGGCGGGGTGATGTTGGGGCGCGGGGTGCTGGGCGGCGACTGGCTGACGGCACTGACCGGGGTCGGGGTGCTGGGCGCGGCGGCGGCGGGATTCTGCCTGTGGCGAAAAAAACGGGTGCGGGTCGGTGGAGGGTGAAGCGCGCGGGTGTTTTTTCCGCGACATACGGCAAGGGAATCATTCCACTGCAATCGAATGCCGTGCGAAGCCCCTCCCTACACTTACCGATGCGTGGATCGCTCGCCTTTGGTGGGGCCGTTCTGCCGGTATGTTGCGCGCTGGTTTGCGCAATGGCTGCCACCGGCTGTGCCCGCGAACTTGGTGACCCTGTTTTCGTCGGGCTGCATGTGGGTGATGCTCTGGCTGGCGGCAACGCAGGCGCCGGCGCTGGCCCCGTGGTGTCTGGTCCTGATGACGGGTTATGTGATTTACGATCACGTCGACGGTATGCATTCGCGGCGCACCGGCACCAGCGGTCCGTTGGGTGAATTTCTCGATCATTACACGGATGCGTTTCACGGCGCGATCGCCGTCGCGGCGATGTTTCTGGTCGCCGGGCGGGAGGGCTCGCCATGGTTGGGGCCGGTGTTGTGGGCGGTGACGCTGGCGGGCGCGGCGACGATGGTGGAGGAGCGCGAATGCCAGCAACTGCACTTCGGGTTTATCGGGCCCCTGGAGGGCATGCTGCTGACGATCGCGTATTTTGCGAGCTGGTGCTTCGGGTCCGCCGCCGACTGGTGGCTTGCGCCGCGGGTGGGAGGGCTGGCGGTTTTCGAGTTGGTGATGATCGCGGGCGCGGGGGGCTGTTTACTGACGGCCGCGTCGTGTGCGCGTCGGATCGGGCGGCTGCCTGTGGGATTGGTTGGGTTTGGGCTTGCCGGGGTTGCCCTGTGCGGACTGGGCCTTTGGCGCGGGTTGGACTGGTGGATGATCGCGCTGCCGCTGACGCTGCACGGCGCTGATTATACCGGGCGCGTGATCGCGTCGCATTTGCGGGGCGCCGCCTCGCCGCGGGCCGACTGGGTGGCGCCGGCGTTTATGGTGTGCGCGGTGCCCGCCGGTTTGCCCGCGGGGTGGGCCGCGGTGATCGCGGCGATTTACCTGCTGGGGCGCAACGCGGCCTTGATGCGGGGATTTTTTAAGATCTTTGGCGGCTACTGGCGCTGGTGGAATCAGTCCGCGGCGTCGCCTTCGTAGATCAAGCCGTCGTCGAGGATGAAGGTCCAGGGCAAGACGGCATTGAACGCGAGTGAGATGTCGGACAAACTGGATCGGTTCTTGATCAAATGGTGGCAGCGGGAGAGGAGCAGGCAGTCGAGCACGGCGGTCTCCCCCTTGAGGTAGGCCGGCAGGGCGAGGTTTTTGTGCGTGCCGGTGCGACGCGCGGTTTTATCGGCGGAGGAAAGCCGGGGCGCGGCGGATTGAAAGAAAACGCGGTCACCATAGCGGCCGAGGGCCCAGTCGATGAACTCGGTTTCATCCGTGGCGACGAACAAGCGCCAAGTCTTTGGCTGATGTTTGGCGATCACGCGATCGAGTTGCTCGGCGAAGAGCCGGTAGTCGGGCGCGCGGTAGGGGTAGGCGTTGATCTTGTCGGTGCCGCGGTAATGCAGCCCCACGACAAAGTCGCCCGGGGCGATCTGCGCGGCCCAGAGCGTTTCGAGCCGGGCGAGTAGTTCCGGTCGCAGGCGGATGTGACGCGCGGTGAGCCGGGCGGCCTCGCGCAGGTCGGCGGCCGAATCGATTGGGTAGGGCTGCCGGTTGGTGTTGCCCGGAATGATCTGCGAAGTCCAAGAGTCGTTCCAGGCGTGCGGGCCAAAACGCGTCCAGCCGTTGGCGCGGATCACCGGGGCGTCGGGTTGGGGCGGCCCCAGCCACATGAGAGGCGCGAAGAAGTAGCTCCACCAATTGGCGGCGCGGCGCGGGTCGCGGTAGAGGGCGGAGCTGAATTCGACTTGCACCCCGGCGGCCCCGTTGCGTTCCGCGTAGCGGAGCGCGCCGAGCACGGCGAAAAATTCCGAGAACAGTCCCTGTTGTTTGCTCAACCAGCCGCCGAGGGTGTCGCGGCGATGGGTGATGACGAGCAGGCGGCCGCGCACGCGGGGGGTGGGCAGTGGCGAGCGCCATCGGAAGGCTGAGGGTTTCGAGGGGGTTGAGGACATTGGATCAGCCGATCATACGGCGCAGCTGCTTGAAGCACACGCGGGTGTGGCGGCGAGCGCGATCAAGCGCGGCTTCGCCCCCGTCGTGGAAGGCGTGCCACAGCCAGATGGGTTGCCAGACCGCGCGGCGGCGATGGTGGCGGAAATGGCGGTGTTTCAGGCGCCGGGCGAGCGTCTTGAAATCAAGCCCGGCGCGTTCGCGCAGGAAGAGCAAGGTGAGCAACGACTGGTCGTGCCGGTGTTGGCGGAAGCCGGGGAGATCGGGCCGTCCGCAGGTGTTGGGCTGGTCGGTCAACTGGCGCGGGTCGGCGCAGTGCTCCAGCCAGAGGCGCGCGAAGGCGCGCACCCGCTTGGTGTTGCGGAAAACGAGAAAGGCCGCGTCAAGCTGCCGGGCTTGATGGTAGTAGGGGGTGTCGGTGCCGGTGAGCACGAACGCGTCGCGCTTCACATGCATCCAGTTGGGATAATCGTTCCAAAACAGCACGCCATCGTGAGCCCGCGCCAGCGTGATCAGCGCCTCCGGAGAGGCGCGCAAGTCGGAGCCGGAGTCGGCGTAGATCACGATATCGTCCTCGGCGGCGTGCTCCAACGCATCGAGGATGATGCGCGGTTTCCATAACCAGTAACCGGCGCCCGCCGGTTCGGCGAAGAGGGCGGCGTGGGCTGTGGTGAAATCGGTTGCGATCGCGCGGGCGTTGCCAGCGAGGATGCTGGACACGCCGCGCCGTCGGGCGGAGGCGATCAAGGCGGCCTGGTTGCGGAAATGGATATCCGCGCCCGCCGCGTAACACACGAGGTGCGGCGTCATGGGTGACAATCGTTCCGGCGGGTGTCCGTTGCGATGCGCCCATCCGCCAGGCGCA
Source organism: Opitutaceae bacterium (assembly GCA_020847775.1). Taxonomy (GTDB): domain Bacteria; phylum Verrucomicrobiota; class Verrucomicrobiia; order Opitutales; family Opitutaceae; genus Cephaloticoccus. The sequence goes on along the minus strand of JADLBI010000003.1, from coordinate 9,394 downwards.
CGATCCGGTCGGCCAGCGGATAGAACGCCTCGTCATGGGTGATGGCCAGCACGAGTTTGCCGCGGGCGCGCAGGTCGGGCAGGATCCGCTCGTAAAACCAGCGACGGAATTCCGGGTCCTGGTCCGCGGCCCACTCGTCGAAGACATACACGGGCTTGTCCTCCAGCAGGGCGGCAACGAGGGCGAGCCGCTTGCGCTGGCCTTGGGAGAGTTTCGTGGTGGAAAACGTTCCGGCTGGATCGATGGCGACCAGTTTTTCCAAATGAACCTCGCGCAACAGCCGGGCGGCCTCCGGTGCCGGGGCGTGCTCGTGGCCGAGCAGGCTGTTGAAGAGGAAAAAATCGGCGAAGACGACGCCGAAACGGCGGCGATACGCGGCGTTTTCGACCGCGCTGAGCGCGCGTCCATTCGCCAGCAACTGCCCGCTGGCCGGCGGGTAAAGCCCGCAAAGGATCTTGAGGAGGGTGGTCTTGCCGCTGCCATTGCCGCCGCAGATGAACACCAGTTCCGGGCGGTCGAAGGTCAATGAGATCGGCCCAAGGTCGAAGGCCGCCTCATCATCGCGGTTGTGGCGGTAGGTCACTTCGCGCAGGGCGAACCGGAGTTGGATGGAAGGGGTGGTAGCCGGCGCGCTGGTGGGTTCCGGAGTGGGGGTTGCCGTGGTGTCGATGAGAACGCCCAGCTGGCTGGCGCGATCCATGGCGAGATTCACCCGGCTCAGGTGGGTGCTGAACCCGACGAGGGTCGCGAAAGGGGCCAGCATGAAAAGTGCGATGAACAGAAACCGTCCGAATTGCTCGTAAGTGGCCCAACCATGCAGCGGCAAGGTGAAGAGGAGCGCGCCGAGGCCCAGCAACAGGAGCAGCTCACCCCAACGCCTGACCAAGGTCTCCCAGGTGTTCGCCCGCGTCAGCTCAAGTTCCTGACGGCGGCAGAGCGGCTCCAAATGGCGGTCGAGAAAGGCGGTGCGTTTGCGGTCGTCGAGTTGCAGTTCCTTGTGCCCATGCACGATGGCGTCGAGCAGGGCGCTGATGCCATCCCAGGCGGCGCGCCAGCGCGCGAGATGCCGCTGGAAGCGATGCAGCGGGATCACATAGCCGCCGACGGCCACGGCGACCAGCGCGAGCGAAGCGGCGGCCAAAGGCGGCGAGATCACGGCCAGCAAGGAGAAGCAGCCAAGCACAGTGACCAGGCCGGTGATGGCGGAAGGCAGGTTTTCGGCCGCACGCGAAATAGCGGAGACATCCTCGGTCAGCACGGGGAAAATCCGCGCTTGCTCGCGTTCGAGCAAGGGCAATGGCACGTTGAGAATACGTCGGCTGATAGATAGGCGCAGCTCCCGCACCGCGCGCTGGGCCACCCGGGTCAACCGGTTGTCGGCCAGCACGGAACCCATGCCGTAGGCCAGCCAACAGGCGATGAAAACCATGACGTAGCGCGGCCAGTGCGCGCCCCGGTCGGCGATCACGCCCTGCAGGGTCCACGCGAACCCACTCGTCGCGAGGCCGGCCGCCACCCCGGCAAGGATGCCGACCATCGCGTCCCGGCGCGAGGTGCGGAGCAACAGGAGCAATAGACGCATTCGGGGCAGGGAAGGAAGCCGATCACGCCAACGCAAACCATTACTCGCCCGCGCCGGGTGGGTTCGGCTTCGCGAACTCAATGGGAAATTGATTCCGCGGATCGCAGAGGGACCAGCGCGCCAAGCCACAGCATGGTTTCCCTCGTAAGCGCGAAAGGAAAGCGCTGGTCAGGTTCTATTGAGTCTTACCGAATGAAGTGACGCGGGTAGGGCCCGACCGCCGGGCGGGCCGCTCGGAGATCGAGCCTTACCGTTTGCTTCATTTGCCACTTCTTTAAGGAGTCCTCAATAGGGCAAACGGGTGCCGAAGGCGGGCAGCGAATCGAATGAAGCCAGTCGGCCGCGACAATCATGGTCGAGCAAGCTGGCGTAGGAGTCAGTGTGTTCCTTCATGCCCCACAAGCCATGCCAATGGTAGGTGAAGGCGCCGGGGAAGAACGAATCCAATGTGACCGGCGTGGCGGGGCGCCGGTGAAACCAGCCGAATTTGCGGTAGAAGCCGGCAAAGTGCCGGTAGGGCGCGGGGCCGCATCTCTCATGCCCGTCATCATGCAACCATAACGGTGAAAACAGGCCCACCGGCAGCAACAGCAATTCCTCGGGGGCGATCGAGAATTCCAGCAGATTGGTGGGGTGCGCGGATTGAGCTGCGTCGGCCCGGCGCATCAGCGCCTCGATCATTGTCCCTGCCGCGCGGTGACGGCAAAAGGCGTTGGTGCCCCGCGCGACCGCACCCCATTGAAAGCAAAATTCCGCGTCGCCAGCCAGATCCAGCAAGGGCCCGAGGTCGCGCAGAAACAAGGCGTCGAGATCGGAGTAGCAACCGCCATGCCGCGCCAGACACACCAGTCGCGCGAGATCAGAACGCGCGGCGGGCGCCAAAGATTGGGTCCACGGACGGTTCGCTAGCGGTGTATCGCGGGAGAGTTCTGGCCAATCATAGCGCAGGAGCTTCACGTGGGGCAGCAGCGACCCAAGCCACGGATTGCGCTCGGCTTGAGCGAAGGCGGTTTCGTCTTCCAACCAAAGCCAGGCCTGGAAGCGCCGCGGGTCTTGCGTGGCCAGAAAAGAGCGGAGACACAGGGCCGCTTTCGCGCCGAAGGCGCGACCTTGCCAGAAAAAATGCACCGGCGTGAGCGGTCGCGGCGACGACGGTGGGAGCGTGCGGGCGAAAGCGAGGCAACAGTCGGTCGAGGTGTAGATTTCGGACTGGGGCAAACGGCGCATGACGAGGTCAATTCGCCGGGGTCGCGGACCAGCGGCGCAACACGAGCACGACATTGCTGCCACCGAAACCACTGCTGTTTTTCATGATGATCTCCGGCGCCTCGGGCAAGGTGTGGCGCGGAATATGCAGACCCTCGCACGCGGGATCGGGATTGACGAGATGAGCCTGGCCGGGGGTGAAGCCGTGGCGCAAGGCGAGGGCGCAGAAACCGGTCTCCAGCGCCGAGGCCATCGAGAGGGCGTGGCCGGTCAGGGCCTTGGTGCTGCTGATTGCCGGGCTGGCGCCCGCCGAGGCGAAGACCGACTTGATGGCGCGCAGTTCTGACAAATCCCCGTTGGGGGTCGAGGTGCCGTGGGCGTTGATGTAGCTTACGTCACCGGGCGCGATGCCGGCGTCCGCCAGCGCGCGACGCATGGCTGCGGCCAAGCCGCGGCCTTCCGGTTCGGCGATGGCCATGTTGTAGCCGTCGGAGGCTTGGCCCCAGCCGATCAGTTCGCCATAAATCGGCGCGCCTCGGGTTTGCGCGCTGACCGCGTCCTCGAGGAGCAGTGCCGCGGCCCCGCCAGTGCCGACAAATCCGTCACGATCGCGATCAAAAGGCCGCGAGGCGGTGGCGGGATCCGGATTGCGGGAGAGCGCGCGCATGGCGTGGAAGGGGTAGGTGGAATCGAGGGTCAGATCTTCCGCGCCGACGATTAAGATGCGTTGTTGCCGGCCGCGCCGGATGTCATCGGTGGCGTAGCCGAGGGCGTGGGCGGTGGATGCGCAGGCGGAGACGAAGCCACAGACCGAGCCTTGGATACGGTAGTGGGGAGCAAGGTTGAAATTCAGAGTGCCAGGGATGCTGCTGACCACCCCCATGGGGTGCATCCGGGCCCCGTCCGAGTTATGCAGTTGGTTGAGGTAGTGGCGTTGCAGAAATGGCGAGCCGGCGGAGGCGGTGAAAAGGCCGGTCTCGCCATCGGCCAGCAATTCCGGGGTCAGCCGGGCGTCGGCGATGAGTTGCTCGACGGCGCAGAAAGCGTGCAGACCGTGGGGCGGCAGGCTGCGGAGGACATCCCGGGTGAAAATATAACGCTCCGGCCAGTGCCATTCCGCGTGATGCGTTGAACGCGTGTCGAAACCTTTGATCGTGCCCGCGACTTTCACCGGAAGCTCCTGCCCGGGCAGGAATTCGTGGGGAGTGATCCCATGCCGCAAGGTGCGCAGGCTGCGGGTTACTTCCACGGCGTCGTTGCCGTTGCTCGCAATGAAGCCAAGCCCGCTGATGACGACCCGGCGCGTGTTCATCAGGCCGGCGCCTTGGGCAGCGAGCGATGGAGCAAGGCCCGCAGATCGTCGATCGTCACGACCTTCACGATCTCCTCCTGCGCCAGTTTCACTTGGACCAGGTCTTCAAAGATAAACACCAGCTCAACCATGGTGATGGAATCGAGTCCCAGTTCCGCGACCAACGGGGTCGTGCCGGGATACGTGGAAAGGGCGCGCGGCGGTTTCGGGCTCAGGTGGTAATGGAGTAAACCAAGCAAAGCGCGATCAAAGGCCGCTTGGTTCCGCGTGGCCTTGAACTCCGCGCAGTCGCGCACGGTTTCCTCGGGGAATCCGCGCAGGGTGGCGCGCAGGTCATCGGGGATGGGGTAGGAGGCGGGCACAACATGAAAAGCCCAATGAACCGACTGGCTGTCAAGGTTTGGTGGAGATCCGGGCGTTTCGGATACCTCATGCCGCATACAGACCTGATTGGGCCACGCCGAATACCACAGGAACGCTTGGAAGCTCAAAATCCCTTCCCGTCCGCTCCTCCCTCTCCCATACTCACTCTCTCTAACAACATTATCAGTCTCTCTCCGCTTCCTTCTTGGCGTGTTGCACTGACTGTTGGCTAGCGGGGCCTTTTTGCGCTTTGTCCGAGTAATCGGCAATTTTCACTAGCCACGCAATGCCATTGCCCGGTGCCGGTTGACGACAATCTACTCGTCGCGGGTGAAGAAGGCGCGGGCGAGTTGCTCGTCGCGGGTGAGCAGGGCGACACGCTGGCGTGTGGCCTGGCGGTCGGCGCGGCGGCGGGCCCAGCGCAGGGCGGCACGGGCGAGCGGTTGGGCGGCGGGCCAGTCGCGCGCGACCAGCGCCGTCAGCGGACGGCGCAGCCAGCCGGGCAGGAAGCGGCGCGGGATGTCGTCATCGAGCGCGGCGAAGGGCAGCACGAGCCCCGGGTCGCCCTGCCGGGCGCAGCGTCCGTAGAGCTGGCGGTCAATGCGCGCCGAGGAGTGCAACTCGGTCGCGACGACGCAGAGCCCGCCGGCGGCCCGCGTCGCCTCGTCGAGTCGGATGTCGGTGCCGCGCCCGGCCATGTTGGTGGCGATGGTGAGCGTGCCGTGGGTGCCGGCCTGCGCGACGATGGCGACCTCCAGATCGGGCTGGCGGGCGTTGAGCACAGAGCCGGGATGGCCGAGGTCGAGGAAATCCCGCGCCAGCGCCTCGCTGGCGGTGACGTGGCGGGTGCCGACGAGCACAGCCTGGCCAGCGCGGAGCCGGGCGAGCGCGGCGCGGACCACAGCTTCTTTTTTAGCCTCCGCCGCGGCGAAGACGCGCAGCGTGGCGACGGTGCGGCAACAGGGGCGGTGGGTGGGCAGCGGGACGACGGCGAGGCCGTAAATGCGCCAGAGTTCGGCGGCGTTTTCCCGCGCGGTGCCGGTGGCGCCCGCCAGCCGGGGCACGCGCCGGAAGAAGCGCTGGAACGAGATGGCGGAGAGCGTCACGGAAGGCGGCGAGGGCGGCAGGCCTTCCTTCACCTCGATGAGCTGGTGCAGGCCCTCGCTCCAGGTGCGCTGATCCATGGTGCGGCCGGTGGCTTCGTCCACGATGACGACGCCGCCGTCGCGGACGAGGTAGTGCTGGTCGCGATGGAAGAACTCTCGCGCTTGCAGGGCCAGTTCGGCGAGTTCTTCGAGCCAGAGCCGGTTGCGTAGGGTGGTGGCGGCGTGCGGCGCGGCGGCGGCGAGGCGGTCGAGCGCGGCTCCGGTGATTTCCACTTGGCGCAGGGCGCGGAAGACGCGGTAGTCGCGGCCGGGCGCGAGGTCGCGCACGAGGGCGGTGACGGCCACGCAGGCCGCTTCGAGGTCGGGGTTGGAGCGCGGCTGGCTGATGATGAGCGGGGTGACGGCTTCGTCAATCAGGAGGCTGTCGGCCTCGTCCACGAGCACAGTGGAGAGCCCGCGCTGGACGCGGTGCGGCGGCTCGAGCCGGTGGTGGCGCAGGCAGGATTGAATGGTGCGGCGGGTGGCGTCGTGCAATTGCTGGTAGGCGAGCCGGTCGCGCAGGTGGTCGGCGACGCATTCCCGGGCGGTCAGATAAACACCGTCGGCCGCGTAGTGGTCGCGGCGCGCGGGGGCGGGGTCGTCGGCGGTGACGGCGGCGGCCCGCAGGCCGCAGGCCGAGTAGAACGGCGCGAACCCGGCGGCGTCGCGCTGGGCGAGGTAATCATTGGCCGTCAGGATGTGCACGGGGCCGCCGCGCCACGCGGCGGCGGCGGCGGCGAGTGCCAGCATCAGGGATTTGCCCTCGCCGGTGGCGAGTTCGATCACGACGCGGTCGGCGAGGCCCCGGGCGCCGGCGAGTTGCTCGGCGTAGGGTGTGAGGCGGGTGGTGGCTCGGGCGATGCGCGCCAGGAGGAGGAGCGTGTGGCACTGCCAGTTGTGGGCGTTGGATGGCGCGGCGCGGTGGGCGCGGGCGGCGGCGGTGAGCGCGGCGACGGTTTCGGGCGGCGTCTGGGCCAGTTGGACGGCGAGGTGATGGCCTTCCGCGAGCCAGGTGTCGGCCGTGGCGGCGCGGGAACGGCGACGGCCGGCGAAGCCGTGCAGCCAGGCTTCAAAGCCGGTGCGCAGGCGCGGCGGGGTGGCGGCGGCGGTAAGCCGCCGGTCGGCGGTGGGCGTGAGCGGCGGCGCGACGGGGTTCACAGGCGGTAGCGTTGTTGGATCAATTGCCGGAAGGCGCGCCAGAGCTGCCCGGCGAGGGGCTGGGGCGGGAGCGTGAAGCGCACGACGGCGGTCTGGTCGTGGCGCAGCGCGGGGAGCAACGGTGCGGCGGTGGCGGGGTCGAGCGGCAGGCGGACTTCGAAATAGGGCTCGACGGTGGTTTCGCCGGTGTGGTCGTGGCGGTCCACGGAGAGCGCGCCGCCGGCCTGCCAACCGAGCGCGGGGCTGCGCAGCCGCTGGCGTTCCACGGCGATGATTTGCCAGCTGGGGGCGGCGAGGTCGGTGCCGGAGCGGCCGGGGAAGCGGATTTCCACCGCGCGCAGGCCGGCTCCGAAGAGGCTGGCGGCGTCGGTTTGCGGCACGGCGGCGGCGACGAAGGGCGTGTGCCTGCTCACGAGCAGGCCGAGCGCCGCGCCGCGCGGCAGCCAGGCCCCGGTGTTTTGGGCGAGGTAGGGGGCGGACCAGAGGCCGTCGGCCGGGGCGCGGACGAGGAGGGCGGCGCGGCGGGCGTCGAGATCGGCGCGGCGTTGCTCGAGGGCGGCGCGGGTGCGCGCGAGGGGCTCAAGGAGGGCGGGCTCCGTGCCGCGGGCGGCGCGCAGGCGGGCGTCGAGTTCCTGGATTTGCGCGCCAGTGGCGCGCAGGGATTGGTCGAGCGCGGGGTTTTCCAGCCGCGCGAGCGGCTCGCCCACGCGCACGGCTTGGCCGGAAGCGACGAGCACTTCACGCAGGTAGCCGTCGCCGCTGGTGGCGAGAGTGAGGGTGCCGGGCATTTGCACCACGGCGGGCGCGCGGAAATGACGCGGCCAGGGCACGGCGGCGAAGAAGAGAATGAGGATGAGCGCCGTGGCGGAGGAAACCCAGAGCGCGCGGGGGCGCACGGGTTCGAGGCGGGGTTCGCGCAAAAGGTAGCGGGTGAACTTGACGACCGGCGACACGAAGAAGGCCGCGAGCGCGCCGGCGGCGAGGATGAGACCGAGGCCGAGGAACTGGTCGGCGATGAAGAGGATGATGACCGCGAAGACGAAGACGCGGTAAACGCCGCTGGCGAGGCCGAAGCCGACGTAGATCGCGGCGTCGCGCCGGGTGCGCGCGGGGCCTTGGGATTTGCGCAGGCCGAAGACGTAACGCTCGAGCAGGTGGCGGAGCTGGTAAATGGAGCGCTGGTGGAGGTTGGCGACGCCGAGCAGGTCGCCGAGGATGTAGTAGCCGTCGAAACGGAGCAGCGGGTTGAGGTTGAAGAGGAGGGTGCCGACGGAGGCGAGGAAGACGATGTTGTAGGCGACCTGATTGATGGCGCTGTCGCGGCCGGTGGCGGCCCAGACCATGACGGCGAGCGCGGCGATGAAGAGTTCGACGATCATGCCGGCGGCGCCGACGAGCACGCGCTGGTGGCGCCGGCGCAGCCGCCACGCGCTGGTGGTGTCGCAATACGGCACCGGGGTGAACACGAGCAGCATGAGGCCGAGGGAGGGCACTTCGCCGCCGTAATGGCGGCAGGCGAAGGCGTGGCCGAGTTCGTGCGCGAGTTTCACGGCGGCCCAGGTGGCGTAGAGCGCGACGAGGTTGCCCGGGGCGAGCACGCCCTGGGTCTGGTCGAGCAGGGCGCGCGCGTGCCCGGCAGCGACGATCAAGCCCGCCAGACCGACGGCGAGCCAGACGACCGCGCCGACGGGGCTGAAGATGGCGCGGTCGAGCGGCCGCATCGCGCGCAGCCAACGATCGGGATTCCAGAGCGGGATGCGCAGAAAGAGGAAGTTGGCGGCTTGGCTGCGGAACTTGCGGGCGCGTGTCTCGCGGTGCTGGTCATCGAGCCGCTCGGCTTCGAGGGGGCGGTCGGAGAGGAGGAGGCCGCGGGCGCTGAGCGCGGCGAGGAGCTGCACCACCTCGACTTGGCTGGGTGTGGTGGCGGGCTCGGCGGCGACGCGGGCGCGCCAGAGGTCGTCCACGGTGCTCCGGCCGTCGAGCCGGCCGAGAAAATCCCACGCGGCGGGGCTGACCCGGTAGAACTGGTTGGAGTAGGGATCGGCGAGGACGTAGGAGAGATCACCGCGGAAGAACTGCCGATGCGCGGTGATCTGGGGCCGCAGCCAAGCGCGTTGTGCGCCGAGATCGTGCCAGCGGTCGGAGAAGAGCATGGGCGGCGCGGCGTCTTACCACCAGAGTTTCAGGCGGAGCCAGTCGGTCGCCCGGTGGGTGAGCTGCCAGAGGAGGGAGCGGTGGCCGATGTCGAGCTTGGCGACGCCGGTCATGCCGGGGCGCCACCAAGCGGCGCCGGAGCGGACGGGCTCGGCGCGGAGGAGGAAGGTGTTGCCGGTTTCGCCAGGGGTGGCGACGGGCTCCAGCGTGACGACGCGGATGGGGAAGGATTCGCCGGGGCGGCTGGCGAAGGCGATTTCGCCGGTAAGGCCGGCGCGCAGGTAGGGGAAGTCGCGTTCGTCGGCCTGCAGATCCACGATGAGGTTGTCGAGGCGGGCGAGGCGGTAGAGCGGTTCGCCGGCGCGGACGGGCGAGCCGATTTTGGTGGCGAGGTCGTCGTCGTCCATCACGACGCCGGCGAAGGGCGCGGTGAGTTTGGCGTTGGCGAGACGTTGCTCGGTGAGGGCAAGGGAG
>JADLBI010000002.1 GCA_020847775.1 Opitutaceae bacterium | reverse complement strand
GACAGCGTCATCACCGCCACGTAGGGCAGGCCTTGGCCGAAATAGAGCGTGGGCACCCAAGACCAAGTGCGGACGGTGGAGTTGGTGGCGGATTCCATGCGCCCCGGACCGTGACGCGCCGCCCGCGCCCACGCAATGTTCATCCCTATGACACAATGGAGCGTAAGTATTTTGGAACGTTTTGCGCCGCGCTGCGTCTATCCCCACGTTCTGCGCTTAAGCCGGGACTGTTCTTTGCTTGTGTTGTTGTGTAAAGAAGCCCGCGGCGTGGGAGGAATCTTGGCCGCGGGCTTCGGTGTTTTTGGGACCACACTGCCCGTCAATGAAGGCCAGGTGCAGGATTGTGCCGGAACCGGAACCCCTCCAGTCTGTCGCAATGAATTTCGCCATAAACACCATCCCGTGGCTGCTGGCGTTGCTGCTGTTGCCCGTCCTAGGCCGGGCCGCGGTGGGAAAGGCGGGTGCTGGAAAAATACAGATCTCTGCTCCTTGGGACGGGGTCTTTTTTGGGGAGGGACCGGCTCCGTCCGGTCCGCGCTTGATGCCCACGGCTCAAACCGGACGGCACGGAGGCCGTCCCCCCCGTTCCAAGCCGGAGCCGGCCCCTGGCTCCGGGGTATTCGACCCAACGCGAATAAAGCGGCAGATTTGCAGCGAATTCCCATACACACCGCCAGCAAAGGATGAGGCCGAGGAGCAGGGTAAAACCACTCCGGACGACAACGTGATCGTGCTGCCGACCTACACGGTCAGCGGTGCCCGCCTGATGCGCGAGGTGGAACACGCCGTGGCCAAGGCCCAATGGAAGCTCGAGGAGAAACGGTTCGATTGGGAAAACGGTGGCGCGATCAAGGAATTCAAATTCGGCGGCAAAACGATCGAGATCGGCGTTTGGCCCAAGGGCCCCTCGCTCACGTTTTTGCAGATCAAGTGGTAGGGCGGGACCGCTGGGCAAGTGTCACGAAAACCATTCTGGTAGGGTCGCGCGGCCCGCGGGACCGTTCATTCGTTCGGCCGGCCCGGCCGGTCCGTCCCTACCCGCCATAGGCTCCGTATAGCGCGGTTCAAATAATGCCGCCGCCGATTTCTGAATACCATTTTAGCCACAAAGAACAAAGAGCACAAAAATGAGCTCAACCGAGACCAAGGCTATGCGCTCTTTGCGTTCTTTGTGGCTAGGGTTCGATTGAAAACACGCTAATTATGCTGTGCGTTGAATCGCAATTTTTCCGCGTCGCGATCGAGATACGGGATGCCGTGGGTCAGCCAATCCGGCGCGGGTTGGTCGCGTAGGTAGTGTTCGAAAAACTGCCACAGGCGGTGGCTGAAATCGCGGCGGTTGGCGGTGCGGATGAGGCCGTGGCCCTCTTGCGCGTAGTTTAAGAACCAGACGGGCTTGTCGTGACGGCGCAGGGCGAGAAACAGCTCGATGGATTGTTCCCACGGCACTGCGCCGTCGTTCTCGTTGTGCATGAGGAGGAGGGGGGTGTGGACGTTTTGCGCGTGAAACACCGGCGAGTTGGTCAGATAGAGTTCAGGTCGATCGGTCAGCGTCGCGCCGATGCGGCTTTGGGTCTTTTCGTATTGGAATAGCCGCGCCAGGCCGGAAGAACGTCGGATGCCGCCGTAAGCACTGGTCATGTTTCCGACCGGCGAGCCGGCCGCCGCGGCGCGAAAACGATCGGTCCGCGTGATGAGGTAGGCGGCTTGATAGCCGCCCCACGAGGAGCCTTGGATGCCGAGCCGGTTTTCATCAACGAAGCCGCGCGCGATCACGGCGTCGAGCGCGGCGTTGACGCACTCGAGCGCGCTTGGCCCGGGTTGGCCTTCCGTGTAGGCGATGTCGGTCAGGTAAACGAGGTAGCCGTTGCTGGTGTAGAACGGGAAGTTGATGTTGGAGCCGAAGCCCGGCGGGAAGAAGCCGTGCGCGATCTGCGACAACCGTTCGTAGGTGTAAACGATGAGCGGATATTTCTTATGCGGATCGAAGTTGGCCGGCTTGTAGAGCAGGCCCTGCAACGGCACGCCGGCGGAGTTGGTGTAGGGGATCAGCTCGGCGCTGCCCCAGGCGAAGGGTTCGAGCTGCGCGCCGCCGTCGCTGGCTTTTTGCGGCGCGGCGAAGGCTTCATCCGTGATCCAAAAATCGGGGAACTCGTCGAAGCGCGAGGCGCTCAAGATCAGGCGATTGGCTTGCGCGGCGCGGCCGAGGTAACGCCATTGGCGGTCGCCCCAGAGCAGCTGTTGCGGTTCACCGGTGGCGTTGAACGCGTGGCGAAACCAGCCGCTGGCATGGGTCAACTCGTGTTCGCCGCGCAGTATGAGTGGTTGCGCCGGATCGAGGCCGCGGTCGGGTTCGCCTTCCTCGCGCGCGACGATTGTTTGCACGCGGAGTTGCAGTTGGTTTTTGCGGCCAAAACCGTCGGTGAGGTTGCGCGCCGTGCGACCGTCGCGGTCGAGGAGCCACAACTCATAGCGGTCAAAGACAAGGATTGAGCTACTGTCATGCATCCAGCCGGCCCAGCCATAAGCCGGCGCGGGTTCGGGCATGTCATGCAGTTCGTTTTGAAATGCGACGGGCAACTGAGCGGTAAGATTGTGATCGGTGCCATTAGTCAGGTCGACCACATGCCAATGGTTCTTCGCAAAATAGGCGGCATGATTGCCCTCGGGTGAAAGCGTGATGTTGGGTGAACCCTCATCGCCAGATTCGCCGCGCAGTTTTTTAACCACCAATCGGCGTTCGCCGGTGGAAGTATCGATGCTGTAAACATCCGCATAGGTGCCATCGTAATCGCGTTCGCGCCAGTAGGGAGATGCGTCGAGCGCGAGCGCGCGCTGGCCATCGTCACTGAACTGCTCCTCGCGCAAAGTCGCATCGCCAATCTGGGTGTAGCGTTGGGTGGAGAGATCAAAAACTCCGGCGTGCGTTCGTTTGCGCTCCGCCTCGGCGAGCACCGCTTGACGCGGCTGGATAAGATCGTCGGTCCAACTCCAGAGGTCGGCGGTCACGCGGTCCGCCGGGTCTTGTTGGTCGTGATTGGTTTTGGGCGGCACTGGCGCAACACCGAGATAGAGTTTTTTGCCATCAAGCGAAAAGGCCAAGGTGCCGTGTTCGCTAATGGCCAGACCGGGAGGAATCCCCGCAGTCGTCGCGGCGACCGCCAACGTCGCGGCATTTGCGCCGCGAGACCAGTGCCAGATCTGAAGTGCGCGGGAGGGGGCACCATTGGCGTGGTCACTGAGGAAGACCGCTTGGTTTTGTTGGAGGTCCCACGTGAGTTTGGAATAGCGGCCCGCGCCACGCAAAAGTGCGTGGGGCGAGGCCCAGCCGCCGGGCGTGTAGACATAGACTCCGTTGCGTTTTTCACTCGGGCCATTGACCACAAAGAGCAAGGAGCCGCCATCACGAGCGAGGGCGAACTCGGTGACGTGTTCAAAGACGCGCTCACGCTTGGTGCCGAGTTCGCGCACAACCAGCGGGGAACCGTGTTTGGGGTCGATCGCGCGGCGCGTTTCTGGCCGCGCCGCGGGATCGATTAAATAGGCCACCCAATTACCAGTCGTGGTGCCCTGAACGGATTTGACGCCAGGGATGATTTCGCT
>JADLBI010000001.1 GCA_020847775.1 Opitutaceae bacterium | reverse complement strand
TGCCCCGCGCCATTGGCGAAGGAGAACGCATAGCAGTCGCGGAAACGTTGGCGCAGGCCGTCCAGCGCCTGCATCGGATGCAAGGGCTCGGTCGCCACCAGGTCCTTCGCCCGCGCCAGCACAATCTTGTCAAACTCGCCGGACTGGATGCGCGCCACGACACGGCGCACCGCCGTTCGGTAATGCTCGCCGCCACCCAATTCGGAAAGCGTGATGCTAGGAGCATCACCTGTCGGCGCAGCCAAGGCTCCATCCGCCGCGAAACCATTGAAGCGTTGATGCGCCCGCCAGATTTTCTCGGCGATCAGGTCCACGTCGCTGGTGGCGCCGATCAGGACATTGGCCACGGCCACGGTGCGTCCGGCGCGGGTGGCGACTTGCCAGCGCGGCACAAACACATTGGCCGCGGCGAAGGGCTCGTCGGCACCGACCTCGTTGAAAAACGCGCAGGCGGTGAAAAAATGCGGCCCCGCGAACGGCACGCCTTGGTCGCCCACCACGATCGCATTGGCTAGCGTTTCGTCCACGAAAGTCTGGCAGGCTTCAAACCGGTCCGGCCCGGCAGCGGTGAATGCGAGCACCGCCTCCGCCACGGCAATGGCCAGATTTTCCGAGGGGCGCTCCGCGTAGAAATGTTTCTCGCCGGGTTCGTATATCGCCGCGAGCACCGCCAACGGATCGAGCGGGGCGACCTCGAGCGATATGCTTACCAGTTTGTCTTGTCGCGCGCGGCCCGCCGCCATCTGGCACTGCGTTAGGAAATGATGCAGCGCCGATGGGGTTGTGTTGGCGGCGGGATCGAGGGCGAGGATGGTCACGGTTTCGCCGGCGGTTTTTCTTCGCTCTGGATGCGGGGGAACAGCACCAGGCTGGGCGCGAGCTTCGCGCCCTGCAAGCATCCGCCCCATGCGCACTCTTGCGCCCAATCCGCCGACGGCGTGTGACCGAGTGCCGCGTGAATTTTCGCCACCGAGTCGGGGATGAACGGGCGGAGCAAAGCCGCCGCGAGTCGCAGCGCCTCGGCCATGGTCGCGAGCGAGGTCCCGAGCAACGCCTGATCGGCGGGATTGGCGGATTTGCCGAGTTTCCACGGCGCGCGTTTTTCGATGTAGGCGTTGGTCGCGGTCACGAACGCGATCGTGCGCTCCAACGCGAGGTGGAATTGGAAACCATTCCACAGTTGCGGCACCTCGGCGCGGGTTTGCTCCCAAAGCGCGCGCAGTTCGGTCTCCGGCTCGCCGTCCGCGCCCGCCGCAGGCACCACACCGGCAGTGAAACGGTTGCTCATATTGAGCGTGCGGTTGAGCAGATTGCCGAGGTTGTTCGCGAGGTCGGCGTTGTAGCGCGCCTTGAATTGAAGATCAGTGAAATCGCTATCCTGCCCCACGCTCATCTCGCGCAGGAAGAAGTAGCGCAACGCGTCGGCACCGAACTCGTCCACGAAAGCGGCGGGGGCGATCACGTTGCCCGTGCTCTTGGACATTTTCGCGCCCTTGAACGACCACCAGCCATGCGCGATAATGCCCTTGGGCAATGGCAGTCCGGCGGCCTGTAGCATGATCGGCCAGTAAACCGCGTGCGGCGGCACCAGAATATCCTTGCCGATGACGTGCCAGTTCGCCGGCCACACGCCGGGCTGATCCGCCACCGCCGAGACGTAATTGACGAGAGCGTCGAACCACACGTAGGTGACGAAGTTTTCGTCGAAGGGCAGCGGGATGCCCCACTCCAAACGTTCCTTCGGCCGTGAGATGCACAGGTCGTTGAGTGGCTCTTTCAGGAACTCGAGCACCTGCTTCTGACGAAACTTGGGGAACACGAAGTTCTCGTTCTCGGTGAGAAACTGCACCAGCCAGTCCTGATACTGGCGCAGCTTGAAGAAGTAATTCGTCTCGGTGATTTCCATGACGTCGCCAAAAATTTCCGGCCACGTGCCATCGGGATTGCGGTCCTTTTCCTGCAAAAACTGCTCCTGACGGGTCGAATAATAGCCTTGATATTCGGCTTTGTAGATTTCGCCCTTGTCGAAGAGCCGCTGCAAAATGTCGCGCACGACGCGCTTATGCCGCTCCTCCGTAGTGCGGATGAAATCGTCGTTGCTCACATTCAGCTTGGTCAGCATCGCGCGAAACTCCGCACTCACCTCGTCGCAGAATTGCTGCGGCGCGATACCGCGCTTGCGGGCGCTCTGCTGCACCTTTTGGCCGTGCTCGTCCACGCCGGTGAGAAAATGCACTCGGTCGCCCATCATCCGCCGGATCCGGGCAATAACGTCCGTCAGCACCTTTTCATAGGCGTGGCCTAGGTGCGGCGAACCGTTCACGTAGTCGATCGCGGTCGTGATGTAGAAGTTGTCCATGGCAGAGCGGGACAACCAAAACGCCCTGCGCGGAAATGTCGAAAGTTTTGCTAAAAACCCCTGGCCGCGTGGGAAACGGTTTGCCCGGCACGGCGTGGCGGGCGCATCCTGCGCCATCATGCGTTACGCCACCCGGATCGTCGCCCTGTCGATTGTGGCACTGCTGCTTTTCCTAGTCGGCGCGCTGGCGGTGCAGACTTGGTTGAATCGCCAGCACTCGCAAATCCAAGCCGAAGCCATCGCGGCCAAACGAGTCCAGTTCGATGCCGCCGCACAACTCACGGCTGACCGCCCCGACCGCTGGTCTCCGCCGCACCTGAATGCTATTGGCGAGGTCATCCAAGCGCATGTCCAACGCTTCAGCTCGGACATGCCTAGGCCGCCCGCCGGGATTATTCGGCTACTCCAACCCATTCCCGGCATGGCGGAAGGTGGCGTCGCGATCGATTTCGAGATGCCTCATGTCGCCCGCCTCAGCCTGCTGCACGGCCGAACTTGGGGGCTGTTACTGGTGGGCTGCCTAGCCGTGATGGTTTTGTTTATCATGCTGGCGCTGGCCACTGCGCGGCGCGTCAACACCGAGACGCGCACCCCGTGGCCCGCCACCAAAACCGAGATGGGCAGTTTAGAGCCGCTCGCCCGCGCGTCCGCCGCCCAAGG